>CAVBFK010000070.1:0-8355 GCA_963594395.1 Lachnospiraceae bacterium | reverse complement strand
TGGTGGGCGTCATGCCGTAACGCTTCTGAAATTGACGGACGAAATAGCGGGCATCCGTATAGCCGCACGCCTCGGCAATGGCGTTCACGGTGGTTTCCCGGTGCTTCAGCAAAGCTTCCGCGGCGCTTTCCAGGCGAATCTCGGTCAGATAGTCCACAAAGCCGCTTCCCACGCGCTTCTTAAACAGCGAGGAAAAGTAGCTGGGCGACATGTGAACCCGCTGTGCCATGTCATTCAGGGACAAAGGCTCGCCGTAGTGCTGCCAAAGGTACTTGATGCAATTCTGCACAGGGTCCACTTCCAGCTTCATTAGCGATTGATGCATTTGCAGGGCATAGCGGCCAAAGATGGCTTCGTATTCGTCCCAGCGCTGAATGCAGCGAAGCTCGGAGGCAAGGGTGCGCCGGGGCTCCGTAAAGTCAATGCCCGCCCGGTCGGCCGCATGGACAAAGCACAGCACGGTCATCTCCAGCATCTGCGATACTTCGGACTTCTGCTTGCGCATCAGGGATAATAGATCCAGAATGGTTTCCCGGAACTTGTCATCCGAAAAACTGCACATGCGGAACAGCTCATCCGAGGTGGGCAGGGCAGACGCGTTGGCAGAAACGTCTTCCGTTTCCTGGGCGATTCGTTGGCAGGAATAGAACGCACTGTCGGCAGAGAGATGGCACAGCCGCTGTGCGACGGCACCGGTCTGCACCAGATCTTCCTGCCAGGGGCTGAGTCCCATGCGCATCTTCTGCTGGCTGTTCCACTGCTGAAGGAAGGACAGCAGGGCGTGTTCCATGGTCTTGCCGCCCTGCACAATCATGATGCCGTGGCGGAATTGATTCCGGTTCTGCGGCAGAAGGATGCACTCCTTCCCTGTAAAGCGGCTGATTTCCTTGCAGAAGGGCTCCAGCAGCGGCATATCATCTCCGGAAAAGTAGGCTTCCAGCATCCATCCGTTGCGGAAGTACCGGTGCAGAACAGCCTGCTCATTTTCCGGCATGTCTTCAAAGTTTTCATTCCGCCACCGTGCAAGGGCAAGCTGACGCTCCTGCAAGCGGCGCAGGGAGGTTTCTTCTTTCTCTTGAGTGATTTCCTTATCCCAGAGGGCAAGCTTGGTGTCCAGCTCCTCAAAATCCACCGGCTTCACCAGAAAATCCGTAGCGCCTTGCTGCAGGGCTTCATGAGCATACTCGAACAGCGCGTAGGCGGTGATGAATACCACCCGGGTAGAGGGCGACAAGCGGCGTACCTGCCGCAAAAGGGCAAGACCGTCCATCTGCGGCATGCGGATATCCGATAGGAACAGATCAATCTGATTTTCCTGAATCAGCCGCAGCGCTTCGGTGCCGTTGCAGGCCGTCCAAAGAACGTCATCCGGGCGGATGGTGCGCAAGTGATTCTCCAGCATGCGCACCTGCATCGGCATGTCATCAGCAATCAAAATATGCACATTGCTCATCCCCTTCGGCGGTCGTCTCTTCTTTCTCGTGCAGTATCATAGCATGAATTTTTCGTTCGGGCAAGGAGAAGAATGGCCGGATCGCTGTACTTCTTGCGTGCTTTTCGGGAATATGCTATAATTTTCTGGGTATCCAGGAAAAAGATATGGATTCAGAAATAAAAACGCGAGGTGCTGACCGCATCCCGCTTTGACCGAAAGGAAGATTGCTTTATGAAAACCATCTCCACGCCTCTTGCTCCTGCGGCCATCGGCCCTTACTCCCAGGGAATGATCTCCGGCAACATGGTGTACTGCTCCGGTCAGATTCCCGTCAATCCTCAAAGCGGCGAGATTCCCGAGGGCATTGCTGCCCAGGCTGAGCAGAGCTGCAAGAATGTTTCTGCCGTGCTGGAAGCCGGCGGCACCAAGCTGGATCACGTGGTGAAGACCACCTGCTTCCTGAACGACATGGGGAACTTTGCCGCCTTCAATGCGGTGTATGAAAAGTACTTCACCAGCAAGCCTGCCCGCAGCTGCTGCGCGGTGAAGGATCTGCCCAAGGGCGTGCTTTGCGAGATTGAGGCAGTAGCCGAGCTGTAATGCCTCTTTCCGACTTAGCAGGCAGGAATTTTTTATCTTTCTGTCGAAAGAATCCTTGTTCTACAAAGAAGAAAGGATGAACATTCATGTTTAACTATAAGACCCACGGAACCTGCTCCACCCAGATCGATCTGGAAATTCAGGACGGGATCATTACGTACTGCAAGTTTACCAATGGTTGCAAGGGCAACACGGAAGGCCTTGCCCGCATGGTCATCGGCCGGAATGCCGAGGAAGTAGCCTCCAAGCTGGAAGGCGTGCCTTGCCGCGGTGATACCTCCTGCCCGGATCAGCTGTCGAAGGCGATCCGCGCCTATCACGACTGATTTCCCTACTGATCGAAAGGAGCTTCCCCTTGGCTGAAGAAACCATCCCAACATCCGAAGAAACGATCCCCACATCTTTTGAAGAAATGGACCTGAGCGACGAGGTGCTTCACGCGGTGAAGGATATGGGCTTTACCGCCCCCTCAACCGTTCAGGCCAAGACCATCCCGCTGATGATGTCCTGGGCGGACATCAATGCCATCGCCCCTACCGGCACCGGCAAGACCTGCGCTTTCGGCATTCCGCTGCTGGAGTATATCTCCCTGAAAGACAGCCGCGTGCAGTCCGTGGTGCTGGCGCCCACCCGTGAACTGGCGCTGCAGATCGGTGACGAGCTGACCAAGCTGGCCAAGTACATCAAGGGCGCACGAATCGCCGTGCTGTACGGCGGGCAGCCGATTGTCAAGCAGCTGAACGCCATTAAGCGGAAGCCACAGATCGTTGTTGCTACCCCCGGCCGCCTGCTGGATCACATGAACCGCGGCAACCTCAACCTGGACGCTGTGCACACCATGGTGCTGGATGAGGCCGACGAAATGCTGAACATGGGCTTCGTGAAGGACGTGACCAAGATCATTGAGTCCACCCCCAGCGACCGCCAGCTGGTGCTCTTCTCTGCCACCACCAACCAGGACGTGCTGACCATCGCCTGGAAGTATCAGCATGAGCCGGTGGAAATCACCGTGGAGGCCACCAAGGCAGACCGCCCGCAGATTGCTCAGTATGTCATCTCTACCGAGCCCAACAAGAAGATTGAGCATCTGCTGTATCTGCTGGATGCCGATGTGTACGGCCGCATCATGATCTTCTGCAACACCAAGTTCATGACCGATAAGCTGACCAGCCGCCTGAAGAAGGAAGGCTACCAGGCAGAATGCATCCACGGCGATGTGAAGCAGAGCCAGCGGAATGTGGTAATGAACGATTTCCGCCGCGGCAAGTTCCCCATCCTGATTGCAACCGACGTGGCCGCCCGCGGCATTGACGTAGACGATGTGGAGGCCGTCATCAATTTCGACCTGCCCACGGAAAATGAGTACTACCTGCACCGCATCGGCCGCACGGGACGCGCGCATAAGCATGGTGTTAGCTTCTCCCTGGTGACCTTCCAGGAAAGCGTGCGCATGGATGAAATCCTGAAGTATATGATCGCTAAGCCCCTGCCCCTGCACTTTAACGAATCTGAAGTGCTCTGCAAGGAAGACGGCGAGCCGTTCTTTGAAACGGTGTAAAGTTCTGTCCGCTGGGCGCATCAATGCTCAGCGGACATTTTCGATTCCGGAAATGCGAATTTTCCAAAAATGCTTGACACGCGGGGATGAACATGGTATAATCTAACCCTGTCAGCAGGAAACGAAAGTTGCCTGTACACGCCAATGTTCCTGGGAGGAACTTGACTGCACCCTGCGCCTGTAGCTCAGTTGGATAGAGCAACGGCCTTCTAAGCCGTGGGTCGGGGGTTCGAGACCCTCCAGGCGCGCATTATGGTGGGTATAGTTCAGCGGTAGAGCGCCAGATTGTGGCTCTGGATGCCGTGGGTTCGAATCCCACTACTCACCCCATTTTTTTCCTTTCCCCATTGGTCTGCTGCGATGCGCGGCAGAGTTCCTGTCCTGCGTTGGGGTGTAGCCAAGTGGTAAGGCACGGGACTTTGACTCCCGCACGCGCAGGTTCGAGCCCTGCCACCCCAGCATGTATGACCCATTAGCTCAGTTGGCAGAGCACTTGACTTTTAATCAAGGTGTCTGGAGTTCGAATCTCCAATGGGTCACATCCCATCTGCCTCTGACCCGGGGCAAACAAGCGGGCGTGGCGGAATGGCAGACGCGCCAGACTTAGGATCTGGTGCCGTAAGGCGTATGAGTTCAAGTCTCTTCGCCCGCACATCTTTCTTTTCCCCGTGACGAATGCGGGATATGCGGTAGTAGCTCAGTTGGTAGAGCGCCACCTTGCCAAGGTGGAGGTCGCGGGTCCGAGCCCCGTCTACCGCTCCATTTTTATGCGGGTGTAGCTCAATGGTAGAGCCCCAGCCTTCCAAGCTGGTCACGTGGGTCCGATTCCCATCACCCGCTCCAGCTTGAAGCCCGATCTTCGGATCGGGTTTTTTGTTGGTTTTGGGGAAAGAATTTTTCTTCGGATGGATCTTTGGCCTGCATCAGAAACACCTATAAAAAAGGAGCCCCTGCATCACGCAGAGGCTCCCTTTCAATTCTTACGCTATTCCTTACGCCCAGGGATTCTCAGTGGGGTAGGGCAGGCTCTTGGGCTGGTTGTAGGCAATGTCCTTCACGCCCAGGAACTTGAACACCTCAAACAGCTGCTTGGCGCAGTGAGCGAAGACCACGGCACCATGGTGCGGGTAGCGCTTCTGCACCAGCACGTGACGATAGAAGCGACCCATCTCGGGAATGGCGAACACGCCGATGCCGCCGAAGGAGCGGGTAGGCACGTCCAGCACTTCGCCCTGAGCAATGTAGCTGCGCAGGTCACCGTTGGAGTCGCACTGCAGGCGATAGAAGGTGATCTCGCTGGGGGCAATGTCGCCTTCCAGCGTGCCGCGGGTGAAGTCAGGCTCGCTGCCGGCGGGCTCCAGCAGACGATGCTGAATCAGCTGATACTTCACAGCACGGCTGTCACACATCTTGCAGGAAGGGGTGTTGCCGCAGTGGAAGCCCATGAAGGTGTCGGTCAGCTTGTAGTCGTAGCGGCCCTTGATGTCTTCATCATAAATGTACTGGGGCACAGAGTTGTTGATGTCCAGCAGGGTCACGGCGTCGCCGGTAACGCAGGCACCGATGTACTCGCTCAGGGCACCGTAAACGTCCACTTCGCATGAAACGGGGATGCCGCGGGCAGCCAGGCGGCTGTTCACGTAGCAGGGCTCAAAGCCGAACTGGCTGGGGAATGCGGGCCAGCACTTGTCAGCAAAGGCAACATACTTGCGGGCGCCCTTGTGAGCTTCTGCCCAGTCCAGCAGGGTCAGCTCAAACTGTGCCATGCGCTCGCTGAGCTCGGGATAGTAGTGACCTTCGCCCATTTCCTTGGCCATGTCGGCGCAAACGTCGGGGATGCGGGGATCACCGGCATGCTCCTTGTAGCTCACCAGCAGATCCAGCTCGCTGTTCTCCTCAATTTCCACGCCCAGCTCATACAGACCCTTGATGGGGGCATTGCAGGCGAAGAAGTCCTGGGGACGAGGTCCGAAGGTGATAATCTTGAGGTTCTTCACGCCGATGACAGCGCGGGCAACGGGGATAAAGTCGGCAATCATGTCGGCAATGTCGTCAGATGTTCCCACGGGATACTCGGGAATGTAGCCGTTCAGGTGGCGCATGCCCAGGTTGTAGGAGCAGTTCAGCATGCCGCAGTAAGCATCGCCGCGGCCGTTGACCATGTCGCCGTCACCCTCGGCAGCGGCAACAAACATGCAGGGGCCGTCGAAGTTCTTGGCAATCAGGGTTTCGGGGGTCTCAGGGCCGAAGTTGCCCAGGAAAACCACAGCGGCATTGCACTCGTTGGCCTTCAGTTCCTCAACGGCCTTGAGCATGTCCTTTTCGTTTTCCACGGTGGTCTTGATTTCAACAACGTCCAGCTGCTTCTGGCCGCACTTTTCGGCAATGGCAGCACGGCGTTTTTCGCTCAGTGCAATAGGAAAGCAGTCGCGAGATACGGCGACCAAACCGAGCTTTACTACAGGAATATTGGTCATCATCGGATTAATCCTCCTAGCGCGATTCAGGATTGTTTACCTACGCCGTAGCATAGCACGAAACGGGAAATCCGTCAAGAATTTTACCTCATTTCATGTCTTTTTTGCAGGAAAAACGGAAAGAAAAACACAAAAAATGCGCATTTTCAGGAAATGTGAAATTACTTTCAAAAAGATGTGAATCATCCCTTGCATTTTTTAAAATTGTGACTATAATGTAAATGCTGGATTTGTGAAACGATTGACGATTTCAACAAATCCGTGAACGTTTTCCTGAAAAAGAGCAAAAGGAGGTTCTTATTCATGAAAAAGATCATGGCAGTGCTGCTGGCACTCACGATGATCCTCACCCTGAATACCTTCGCTGTTGCTGAAGGTAAGACCGCCATGACCCCCGGCACCTACACCGGTTCCGCTCAGGGTCAGAACGGCACCGTGACTGTGGAAGTCACCGTGACCGCTGATGCAATCGAAAGCATCGTGGTAACCGACCAGCAGGAAACGCCCGGTATCGGCGCTCCCCTGACTGACGAGGGCTACGAAGGCGACACCCCCATCGCTGTGCTTCCCGGCCGTATGGTCGAGGCTCAGACCTGGAACGTGGACTCCGTGTCCGGCGCTACCATCACCAGCTACGCTCTGAAGAGCGCTGTGAAGGACGCCCTGACCCAGGCCGGTGCTGTGGCTGACGAGTGGAAGACCGACGTGGAAAAGACCACTGCTGATTTCACCGAGAAGACCTATGACGTGGTCGTCGTTGGTGGCGGCGGCGCTGGTCTGGCAGCTGCTATCTCCGCTAAGCAGCAGGGCGCTGAGTCCGTGCTGATCCTGGAGAAGTGCGGCGCTGTCGGCGGCGACACCCTGGTTTGCGGCGCTATCTACAACTGCCCCGATGAGGAGCTGCAGAGCAAGGAAACCCTGACCGACGCTAAGAAGGCTCAGATCGAGTCTGTGCTGGCCAAGGAAACCACCACGGATGAGGAAAAGGCTCTGGTTGACGAAGTGACCGTCGAGTGGAACGCTTACCTGGAATCCGGCCGTACCGACATCTTCGACTCCGACGCTTGGTACACCCTGCAGACCTACGACGGCGGCGACCGTGTTGCTGACCTGAGCCTGGTTAAGGTGCTGTGCTACAATGCTAAGGACGGCTATGACTGGATCAAGTCCCTGGGCATGGAGTTCAAGGACACCATCGGTCAGGGTGCTGGCTCTCTGTGGCAGCGCACCCACACCTCTACCAAGCAGATGGGCACCGGCTTCATCAGCACCTATGTGAACACCCTGGCCGCTATGGATGGCGTGGACATCATGACCTCCACCACCGGCAAGGAACTGGTCACCGATGCTGACGGCGCTGTGACCGGCGTGAAGGCTGAGGATACCAACGGCAATGCTTACACCTTCACCGCTACCAAGGGCGTTATCCTGGCAACCGGCGGCTTTGCTGCCAACGGCGACATGATCGCTGAGTACAACACCTCCGACAAGTGGTCCGCTACCGACCTGAGCAAGGTCAAGACCACCAACCGTTATGCTTGCTCTCAGGGCGACGGCATCACCATGGCTCTGGCTGTGGGCGCTGACCTGACCCAGATGGATCAGATCCAGCTGCTGTACCTGGGCAACGTGAAGGATGGCCAGCTGACCAAGTATCCGCCTCGTGTGGTGAACGGCACCGACCAGGAGATCTTCATCAACAAGGAAGGCAAGCGCTTCGTTCAGGAAGATGGCCGTCGTGATACCATCTGCCTGGCTGTGCTGCAGCAGACCGATAGCATGTTCTACTTCCTGGAGAGCGCTGACGGCGACTATGTGGACGTTGACACTGCTGTGTCTGCTGACGGCTTCTCTCTGCGCGATCTGGAAGCTCAGGGCTATGTGTACATCGCTGACACCCTGGACGAGATGGCTGAGAAGCTGGGCATGGACGCTGACACTCTGAAGGCTACCGTGGATAGCTTCAACGCTTCCGTGGATGCTAACGAGGATCAGGACGGCTTCGGCCGCACCCTGTACAGCACCAAGCTGACCACCGGTCCTTGGGTTGCTACTCCCCGTACTGCCTGCCTGCACCACACCATGGGCGGTGTTCATATCGACACCTCTTGCCGTGTGCTGAATGCTGAAGGCACTGCCATCAAGGGTCTGTACGCTGCTGGCGAAGTGACCGGCGGTATCCATGGCGCAAACCGTCTGGGCGGCAACGCTGTGGTTGACACCGTTGTGTTCGGCAAGCTGGTTGGCGAAACCGTCATGGCTGACAATCAGTAATTCTTGAATCT
>CAVBFK010000069.1:0-2324 GCA_963594395.1 Lachnospiraceae bacterium | reverse complement strand
AGTAAGAACCGCTTGCTTTCGGAATTTCCGCAGCAGGCGGTTCTTCTTATTATCATCGAAAGAAGGTGAGCAGAAAGTTTGCGGGGCGAAAATGTTTGCTAGAAACTTGACAAAATTTTTGAATTCAGCAGGAAAAGGAAGGTTTCCGGCGAATCACTGAAATTGGGACAAAATTGAACCACTATACTTCATCTCGCTTTTTGCGAGTGTGTTGGAAAAATGGAAGGAGATTGGACATGAGCAACACGCAGGACCTGAAGCGGATGCTGGACAAGAAGGACAGCATTCTCAAGGGAGACGCTGAGCGCATTGCCAAGCAGCGCGCTCAGGGGAAACTGGTTGCCCGCGAGCGGGTGGCCAAGCTGTTGGATCAGGGCAGCTTTGTGGAAACAGATGCTCTGGTGTCAAAGAACGGTGACTATGCAGGTGTCGTAACCGGTTACGGCACGGTGCAGGATCGCCCTGTCTACCTGTTTGCACAGGATTTCACGGTGCATGGCGGTGCCATGGGCGTGAAGCAGGCCAGCAAGATCCTGAAGGTGCTGGATCTGGCACAGAAGACCGGTGCTCCCGTCATCGCGATGATGGACAGCGCCGGCGTACGCCTGGACGAGGGTGCAGAGGCAATGAACGCCTATGCACAGGTTTATGCCAAGATGACCAAGATGAGCGGCGTTTGCCCGATGATCGCTCTGGTGATGGGCCCCTGCGTTGGCGGTGCCGCCCTGATCAGCCAGCTGTGCGATGTGAGCATCATGGCAGAAGACGTCGGCCGTCTGATGGTTTACGGCACCCAGGTCATGAGCGCTGTTTCCGGCAAGACCTACACCGATGAAACCGCCGGCGGTGCTGCCGCAATGGCCGCACAGGGCGCTGTGGCATTGACTGCGAAGGATGAGGATTCCGCCATTGCACTGGCTGTGCAGGTGCTGGATCTGCTGCCCGGCTGCAATGCTGAGGATGCTCCCGTGGTGGACACGGACGACATGAACCGCGTCCTGCCTAATGTGGATGCTAAGGATGCCGCTTCCCTGATGGCCGCTATGGCTGACGGTGCTTCCTATGTGGAGCTCTACAAGGACTTCGGCAAGGAAGTTCGCGTGGCACTGACCCGTATGGGCGGCTACACCGTTGGTCTGGTCGTTTCCGATGCTAATGTGAACGACGGCACGCTGACCGCCGATGCCGCTTCCAAGACGGCTCGCTTCATCCGCCTGTGCGACTGCTACTCTCTGCCTGTTGTGTCCTTGATCAACAGCAAGGGCGTTGTGGTGCCTGACGTGAAGGATCAGGCCAAGACCATGGCTGGCGTGGCTCAGCTGCTGTATGCTTATGCAGAAGCAACCTGCCCCAAGGTCAGCGTGGTGGTTGGCAATGCCATCGGCCAGAGCTTTGTTGCTATGGCTGGCAAGGGCAATGCTGACGTGGCTTATGCTTGGCCGGGTGCTGTGATTTCTGCCCTGACCCCTGATGCCGCCGTGCAGGTGCTGTACGAGGATGAGCTGAAGGCCGGCAAGAAGGATCCGCTGACCGAGCGTGCTGAGCTGGAAGCAAAGTATGCTGAAGATGTTGCAGACGGCGTGGCCGCTGCTCAGGCCGGCATGATCGACGATGTGTGCGATCCTGCAGATACCCGCAAGCTGGTGATTGCCGCACTGGAGATGCTCGCTTCCAAGCGCGAATCCAATCCGCCTAAGAAGCACGGCAACCTGCCGCTGTAACCGGAAAGGACGTGCAGCATAATGGATAGATTGCTCAATAGCTTGCTGGTCATGGTGGTCGGCATGCTGGTGGTCTTCTTCGGCCTGGTCGTTCTGATCGGTCTGATTAAGATCATTACCCTGTTAACTCAGGAACACAAGAAGGAAAAGCCTGCAGCAGCACCTGCCCCCGCGGCGGTTGCTCCTGTTGAGGCCGCTCCCGTGGCTGAGCAGAATGACGATGCCCTGATCGCTGTGATCACCGCCGCCGTTGCCTGCGCCATGGAAGATGGTACTGCCTTCACCGTGCGCCGCGTGCGCCGCATCTCCAACGCTCCTGCCTGGCAGAAGGCCGGACGTGAAGAACAGATCTACAGCCGTTTTTGAGATCATTCAATAAAAACGAGGAGGTTTTTCAAAATGCGTAAGTTCAACATTACCGTTAATGGTCAGGCTTATGAAGTTGAAGTAGAAGAAGTGGGCGGTGCTCCTACCGCTGCTCCTGTGCGTGCTGCCGCTCCCGTGGCTGCTCCTGTTGCTGCTCCTGTTGCCGCTCCTGTGGCTGCTGCCCCCGCTGCTGCTCCTGCCGCTAAGGCCGCTCCTGCTGTGGCTGGCGGTGAATCT
>CAVBFK010000068.1:0-3969 GCA_963594395.1 Lachnospiraceae bacterium | reverse complement strand
GCTGATGCGACCAGCCTGACCGAAGCCGGCTACGTGGGCGAGGACGTGGAGAATATTCTCCTGCGCCTGATTCAGGCGGCAGACTACGATATCCCTGCGGCACAGCGCGGCATCATCTACATTGACGAAATCGATAAGATTGCCCGCAAGAGCGAGAATCCTTCCATTACCCGCGATGTTAGCGGCGAGGGTGTTCAGCAGGCACTGCTGAAGATCCTGGAGGGTACGCTGGCTTCTGTGCCCCCGCAGGGCGGCCGCAAGCATCCCCAGCAGGAAATGATCCAGATTGATACCACCAACATTCTCTTCATCTGCGGCGGCGCCTTTGACGGCATCGCACCGATTATCGAGAGTCGCGTGGGCAAGAAACTGCTGGGCTTCGGTGCCGAACTGCAGGCCAAGCGTGACACGGATGTGGGCAAGGCATTGAAGGATCTTCGTCCGGAAGATCTGACCAAGTATGGTCTGATCCCTGAATTCGTTGGCCGTCTGCCCATTGTGGTAACACTGGATCAGCTGAATGAAGATGCCCTGGTGGAGATTCTCACAACCCCGAAGAATGCCCTGTGCAAGCAGTATCAGGCCTTGCTGGATATGGACGGCGTGAAGCTGACTTTCACTCCGGAAGCTCTGCGCGCCATGGCAAAGCAGGCAATCGAGCGGAAGTGCGGTGCCCGCGGTCTTCGTGCCATCATTGAGGACATCATGCTGGATACCATGTTTGAATTGCCGGATGACAAAACCGTTACGGAGTGCCGCATTGAGGAATCTACCGTGAACGGCGGTAAGCCGGAATTGATCCATGGAGCCCCTGCAAGCGAAGAAACGGTTTCTTGAGCAAGAAAATAGCCAAAAGGTCGTGAGAGGAAACTCTCACGGCTTTTTTTGAATGGGTTTCTGCGTTTCATACCACTGTTTTCTTTTTGTACATTGCCTTGACAGGATAGCACTTTTGGGATAAACTTCACCATGTAGTAAATGCGGCGAACGATCGTTGCATAGTAGGTTTGAAGGAGGGTCCCCTTATGAAAAAGTTCATTGCTGTTCTCATGACCTTATGCCTTGCACTCGGATGCGTTGCATGCGCCAGTGCCGACGAAGAGAAGACGTATACCGTCGGCATTATTCAGCTCGTGCAGCACACCGCACTGGACGCCGCTACGAAGGGCTTCCGCGATGCGTTGACCGAAAAGCTTGGCGATAAGGTTGTTTTTGATGAGCAAAATGCTTCCGGCGACACGGCCGCTTGCGCAACCATCGCCAATGGCTTCGTTTCTGCCGGTGTTGATCTGATCATGGCCAACGCTACTGCCGCCCTGCAGGCCGCTGTCAGCGCCACTGCCGATATCCCGATCCTGGGCACTTCGATTTCTCACTACGGCACGGCGCTGGACATCACGGATTGGAAGGGCTACACCGAGCTGAACGTTTCCGGCACCAGCGACCTGGCTCCTCTGGACGGCCAGGCAGACATGATCAAGGAACTGTTCCCTGATGCCAAGAAGGTTGGCCTGCTCTACTGCTCTGCTGAAGCAAACTCTGCTTACCAGATTGGCGTCATCAAGGGCTACCTGGAAGCGCTGGGCTATGAGACCGAAGAATACGCCTTCACTGATTCCAACGACGTTGCTTCCATGGCTCAGAACGCTACGGAGTGCGACGTGATCTACATCCCCACCGATAACACGGCCGCCGCTTACACCGAGACCATTGCCAATGTGGTACTGCCCGCTGGTGTGCCGGTGGTTGCCGGTGAAGAGGGCATCTGCTCCGGCTGCGGCGTTGCTACGCTGACCATCAGCTACTATGACCTGGGCTATGAGACAGGTGAGATGGCCTATGATGTGCTGGTGAACGGCGCGGATGTTTCCACTATGGAGATTCAGTTCGCTCCTACGTTCACCAAGAAGTACAACAAGGCTAACTGCGAAGCACTGGGCATCACCGTTCCTGACGGTTACGAGCCCATCGAGTAAAATTCATTGACGAAATGCATCAGCGAAGCCATGAAGAGAGATTTCCCTTTTCATGGCTTCGCCTTGTAGTCCTTTTTCCTCAATACCCTGCTGAAGGAGGATCTTCCCTTGGAGATTATGAAGCTGCTCAATGCCTTGCCCGGTGCCGTTTCTCAGGGCCTGATTTGGGGCGATTGGCGTCTATATTACCTACCGTGTGCTGGATGTATCCGACCTGACCGTTGACGGTTCCATTGCAACGGGCGGCGCAGTCGCGGCTATGCTGATTCTGAACGGCTGCAACGTGTATCTGGCATTGCTGGCGGCTTTTGCCGTGGGCATGCTGTGCGGCTTTGTTACCGGCATCTTTCACACGGCGATGGGCATTCCGGCAATCCTGGCCGGCATTCTGACCCAGCTGGCTCTGTATTCAATCAATCTGCGCATTATGGACGGCAAGGCGAACACGGCCATCAGCGCCAACAAGTATGACCTGGTGGTCTCCCTGCGTGACGCCCGTACGCTGTCCCTCAGCAATCCGATTGTCATTCTTGTGGTGTTTACGGCCGTGATTATTGTCCTGCTGTACATGTTTTTCGGCACGGAATACGGCTCCGCCTTGCGCGCTACCGGCGCCAATACCCAGATGGCGCGCGCTCAAGGCATTAACACCAACCATGGCAAGGTTGTCGGCCTGATGCTTTCCAACGGCCTTGTGGCCTTGGCAGGCGGCTTGCTGGCGCAGTATCAGGGCTTTGCAGATGTCAGCATGGGCCGCGGCGCAATCGTAATCGGCCTGGCCGCCGTGATTATCGGTGAAGTGGTTTTCGGCAAGGTCTTCAAGGCCTTTGGCGGAAAGCTGACGGCTGTGTCCATCGGCGCCGTCATCTACTATATTGTGATGCAGATTGTGCTGTGGCTTGGCTTGAACACCAACGATTTGAAGATGATCACTGCCTTGATCGTTGCCCTGTTCCTGGCCATCCCTTACTGGAAGGGAAAGCTCTACTCCGTTCGCACCAGTCACAAGGAGGGAAAGAAGCATGCTTGAACTTCAGCATATCAGCAAGACTTTTAATCCCGGAACCATTACGGAAAAGCGTGCCCTTTCTGACCTGAGCCTTCACCTGAACCCCGGTGATTTTGTCACCGTCATCGGCGGCAACGGTGCCGGTAAATCGACCATGCTGAACGCTGTTGCAGGCGTTTTCAGCGTGGATTCGGGAAACATCCTGATCGATCATACCGATGTGACCCGCCTGCCGGAACATAAGCGTGCGGCACTGCTGGGACGCGTCTTTCAGGATCCCATGATCGGCACGGCCGCTACCATGAACATCGAGGAAAATCTTGCCCTGGCCTATCGCCGCGGTGAACGACGTACCATGCGCTGGGGCATTCAGCCGAAGGAACGTGAGCATTACCGCGAACTGCTGGCCATGCTGGGCTTGGGACTGGAAGATCGTATGACCAGCAAGGTTGGCCTGCTTTCCGGCGGCCAGCGTCAGGCGCTGACATTGCTGATGGCTACCCTGAAGCAGCCTAAGCTCCTTCTGCTGGATGAGCATACCGCCGCTCTGGATCCCAAAACTGCCGCCAATGTGCTTGGATTGACCCAAAAGATTATCGCTGAAAATAAGCTGACGGCGCTGATGATCACCCATAATATGAAGGACGCCTTGCAGCTTGGCAACCGCACCATCATGATGCATGAAGGCCGCGTGATTCTTGACCTGGATGCTGAAACCAAGAAGCATACTGGTGTGGAAGATCTGCTGGTGATGTTTGAAAAGGCCAGCGGTAAGGAATTTGCTAACGATCGAGCACTACTGGGATAAAGGTAAACGCAATAACACCAAAGGGGCAACGTCTGTTAAGACAGACGCTGCCCCTTTTTACTACCTGAAAACCTGTTTCAAGTGTACAAGTGAATAGCTGAGCCATCCCGATGAAAGTTTCGGGAAGAGAAGAGAGCGCGAGAGAGGAGAAAACGCTTTTCAAAGCGGTTTCTTCT
>CAVBFK010000067.1:0-2728 GCA_963594395.1 Lachnospiraceae bacterium | reverse complement strand
ATGAAGTGCTTGCGCGGGTTGTGGCTTGCGGCAAGAAGGTGGAACCTGACTGCCGCATCATCACCGATGGCAGCAAGAGCAAGGGCACCCAGCATGCACATCATCATGATCATGACCATGATGATGGCTGCTGCTGCGGTCATGACCACGATCATCATCACGATGACGATGATGATGACGATCATTGCGGCCACGACCACGAGCACCATCATCACCACGATGACGACGATGATGATGACGACCATTGCTGCTGCGGCCACGACCACGAACATCATCATCACCATGATGACGATGATGATGACGATCATTGCTGCTGCGGCCACGACCACGAGCATCATCATCACCATGATGACGACGATGACGATCATTGCGGTTGCGGCCATGATCATGGACATCACCATGGCGACGGCGATGAGGACGAGAGCAAGGTGATCCTCATCCGCGCGGCAATTGCGGTAGCATTGCTGATTGCAGGCTCCCTGACCAGCGGATGGATCAGCATCGTACTTTTCCTGCTGGGCTATGTGGTGGCCGGCTACGATGTGGTGTTCCGCGCTGTGCGGAATATCTCCCACGGCCAGATTTTCGATGAAAACTTCCTGATGGCGGTGGCCTCCATTGGCGCTATGTGCATCGGCGAATATGCCGAAGGCGTGGCAGTAATGGCCTTCTATCAGGTGGGCGAGTGGTTCCAGGATCGCGCGGTGGACAAGAGCCGCACCTCCATTTCTGCCTTGATGGATATCCGCCCTGAATATGCCATGCTGGTGGAGGACGGCAAGGAAACCAAGGTTTCTCCCGAAGAAGTGGAAGTGGGCGACATCATCCGCATCCACCCCGGCGAGCGCGTGCCGCTGGACGGCATCGTGCTTTCCGGCACCAGCAGCCTGAACACCACGGCTTTGACGGGTGAATCTCTGCCCCGTGACGTGGGAGAGGGCGACAACGTTATCAGCGGCTGTGTGAACATGTCCGGTCTGCTGACGGTGCGCGTGACCAGCAGTTACGGCGAATCTGCCGTGAGCCGCATCCTTGATCTGGTGGAGTCTTCCGGCGAGAACAAGGCCAAGACCGAGCGGTTCATTACCCGCTTTGCCCGGGTGTATACTCCCGCTGTGTGCGCGGCGGCTTTGCTGCTGGCGATTGTGCCTTCCCTGATTGACGGTAACTGGATGCAGTGGCTCCACCGTGCTCTGACGTTCCTGGTCATCTCCTGCCCCTGCGCTTTGGTTATCTCCGTGCCCCTGACCTTCTTCAGCGGCATCGGCGGTGCTTCCAAGCAGGGCGTGCTGGTGAAGGGTGCCAACTATATGGAACAGCTGGCCAAGCTGGATACCGTTGTGTTTGATAAGACCGGTACCCTGACCAAGGGCATCTTCACCGTTACGGCCATTCATCCGGAAGAAGTCAGCGAAGATACCCTGCTGGAAATGGCCGCTTTGGCAGAAGTTTATTCTGACCATCCCATCTCTAAGTCTTTGAAGACGGCTTGGAACCGTGCACTGGACTCCAGCCGCGTAACCGATGTGGAAGAAGTGGCCGGCCACGGTGTCAAGGCTGTGGTAGATGGTCATACCGTGTATGCAGGCAATGATAAGCTGATGCAGCAGATCGGCGCCAAGTGGAAGCCCTGTGAACAGCCTGGCACCATTGTCCATGTGGCGCAGGACGGCGTGTACATGGGTCACATTGTGATTGCTGATGTGGTGAAGGAAACTGCCCCCGCGGCCATCAAGGAACTGAAGGAGCTGGGCGCACGCCGCCTGGTGATGCTGACCGGTGACCGCAAGGCTGTAGGCGAAGATATTGCCGCCCGTCTGTCCCTGACGGAAGTGCACGCAGAACTGCTGCCTCAGGACAAGGTTTCCTGGGTGGAAAAGCTCCTGAAGGATGCAGAAGGCACGGTGGCCTTCGTGGGCGATGGTATCAACGACGCCCCTGTGCTGGCACGTGCTGATATTGGTATTGCCATGGGCGCACTGGGCTCTGATGCCGCCATCGAAGCCGCTGATGTGGTGCTGATGGATGATGATCCGCAGAAGTTGGCTGTCGGCATGAAGATTGCCCGCAAGACCACCAAGATTGCTTATCAGAACATCGTCTTTGCTCTGGCGGTGAAGGCTGTTGTGCTTCTGCTGGGTGCTCTGGGTCTGGCCAATATGTGGCTGGCCGTCTTCGCAGATGTTGGTGTCTGCGTACTGGCAATCCTGAATGCTACCCGTGCTATGAAGAACTGATCGGTTGAAGAAAGACCCGTCCTGTTGAACAAAAAAACAGGGCGGGCCTTTTTGATGTCCTCTGCACGTACGAAAAAAAGAGGGGCGAAAACGCTTTTCAAGCGGTTCGTCCCTCTTTGTATACAAGGATTAAAGCTTTGCTGCGGCGGCTTCATCCAGCAGGAAGATCACATTCTGGTGTGCCTGAAGGATGGAGGCAGGAACGTGAGGATCAATATCCCCGTGCACGGCGGCGGCAACGGCGTCTGCCTTGTCACTGCCGGTGGCAATAAGAAGTACCTGCTTGGCGGCCATAATGCTGCCAATGCCCAGGGAAACAGCCTGACGCGGCACATCGTCTGCAGAGTCAAAGAAGCGCTTGTTGGCGTCAATGGTGCTCTCTGTCAGATCGACCACGTGGCAGCCATAGGTGAAGGCGTCTGCGGGTTCGTTGAAGCCGATATGACCATTCCGTCCGATGCCCAGCAGCTGAACGTCAATACCGCCGGCGG
>CAVBFK010000066.1:0-5793 GCA_963594395.1 Lachnospiraceae bacterium | reverse complement strand
GCCGCACACATATGCTTCACCGCCGGTGGCGCCATACAGGGCAACGTTGCCGATGATGATGTTCTTGTCAGCCGCGTCCTTCAAGGCTTCGGGGGGATAGACAGCCAGCTTGCCGCCGGAAAGACCCTTGCCGAAGTAGTCGTTGCTGTCGCCGCACAGGCGGATGGTCATGCCCTTGGGGATAAATGCGCCGAAGGACTGTCCGCCGCCGCCGTTGGCACGCACGGTGAAGGTGTCTGCCGGCAGATTGTTGCCGTGCATGCGTGTTACTTCGCTGCCGAAGATGGTGCCGAAAGCACGGTCCGTGCTGGAAACATCGATTTCCACCGTCTGGGGCTTGACGCTGTTCAGCTTGAACTTCTTCAGCAGAACGCGCTCATCCAGCGTCTTCTCAGTGTGGAAGTCGAAGGTATCACTTGCTTCCCGGTGCTCGTTGATCTTCTGGCCGATGACGTTGCTCAGGTCGATAATGTTGGCACGGGGAGCGGCCTGCTTTTCGCGCATGCGGAGCAGATCACCGCGGCCGACCAGCTCATTGACGCTGTGCACGCCCAGCTTGGCCATGATTTCGCGCAGCTCCTCGGCGATGAAGAGCATGAAGTTCATCACGTATTCCGGCTTGCCCTTGAAGCGCTTGCGCAGTTCAGGGTTCTGGGTGGCAATGCCCACGGGGCAGGTATCCAGGTTGCACACGCGCATCATCATGCAGCCCATGCACACCAGGGGAGCAGTGGCAAAGCCAAACTCCTCAGCACCCAGCATGCAGGCAATGGCCACATCGCGGCCGGTCATCAATTTGCCGTCTACCTCGATGGCAACACGGGAACGCAGACCGTTCATCGACAGGGTCTGATGCGCTTCTGCAATGCCCAGCTCCCAGGGCAGGCCGGCATTGTGGATGGAACTGCGGGGAGCAGCACCGGTGCCGCCGTCACTGCCGGAAATCAGGATCACCTGGGCACCGGCCTTGGCCACGCCTGCGGCCACGGTACCCACGCCTGCTTCACTCACCAGCTTGACACTGATGCGGGCGCGGCGGTTGGCGCACTTCAGGTCGTAGATCAGCTGTGCCAGGTCTTCGATGGAATAAATGTCGTGATGCGGGGGCGGGGAAATCAGGCTGACACCGGGGGTGGACATGCGGGTATGGGCAATCCACGGATAGACCTTGCCGCCGGGCAGATGGCCGCCCTCACCGGGCTTGGCGCCCTGTGCCATTTTGATCTGAATTTCTTCTGCGCTCAGCAGATATTCACTGGTCACACCGAAGCGACCGGAAGCAACCTGCTTGATCTTGGATCCACGCTCGGTGTTCAGGCGTTCCTTGCGCTCGCCACCCTCACCGGAGTTGGAGCGTCCGCCCAGGCGGTTCATGGCCTCAGCCAGGCATTCATGGGCTTCCTGAGAAATGGAGCCGTAACTCATGGCGCCGGTCTTGAAGCGCTTCACAATTTCACTGGCAGGCTCGACCTCCTCCAGCAGAATGGGCGTGCAGTGCTCAAAGTCAATATCCAGCACGCCGCGCAGGGTGTGAGGCTTGGTTTCATCGTCCACCAGGGCGGTGTACTGACGGAACAGATCCATGTCCCCGGCGCGCACGGAGCGCTGCAAGGTGGTGATGGTCTGCGGATTGTACATGTGGTCTTCCTTGTCACTGCCGCTGCGCAGGCGGTGATAGCCGGTGGAATCCAGCGTGGTGTCCGTTTCCAGATCCAGCGGATCGAAAGCGCGGCTGTGGCGGTAGATCACGTCTTCATTGATTTCTTCCAGACCAATGCCGCCTACACGGGAGACGGTGTTGGTGAAGTAGCGGTCAATCACATCCTGACGGATGCCGACGGCCTCGAAGATCTGCGCACTCTGATAGGACTGCAGCACGGAAATGCCCATCTTGGAGGCAACGCGGCTGACACCGTGGGTCACGGCATCGATGTAGTCCTGCTCGGCGTCGTGCTCGTTCTTGTCCAGCAAGCCCACGCTGATAAGCTCATCCACGCATTCCAGTGCCAGGTAGGGGTTCACAGCACGGGCGCCGTAGCCCAGCAGCAGGGCAAAGTGGTGCACGTCGCGGGGATCAGCCGTTTCCAGAATCACGCTGACAGCCGTGCGGCGGCGGGTGCGGATCAGATGCTGTTCCAGGGCGGCTACGGCCAGCAGGGACGGAATGGCCATATGGTTTTCATCCACGCCGCGGTCGCTGAGGATCAGCACGTTGGCACCGTTCTTGTAGGCACGGTCGCACACCACAAAGAGGTGATTCAGGGCGTGCTCCAGGGTTTCACTGCGGTAGTACAGCATGGGAACGACGGCTACCCGCAGGGAGCTCTGCTTGGAATTCTTGATGCGCTGCAGATCACTGTTGGACAGAATGGGCTGATCCAGCCGCAGCACAGCACAGTTCTCCGGCTTATCCTGCAGGAGGTTGCCGTCACTACCCACGTACACGGCCGTATCAGTAACGATCTTCTCACGAATGGCGTCGATTGGCGGGTTGGTCACCTGGGCAAACAGCTGACGGAAGTACTCAAACAGCGTCTGATGCTTGTCAGACAGCACGGCCAGGGGAATGTCTGCACCCATGGAGGCGGTAGGCTCTGCACCGGCGCGCGCCATGGGCAGAATGACTTCCTTCACCTCTTCATACGTGTAGCCGAAGGCCTTGTACAGGCGGTCGCGGGCATCCTGGTTCAGCTTCGGCGCGGCATGGGCGGGCAGGGGCAGATCGTTCAGAGACAGCAGATTGCTGTCCAGCCATTCGCCGTAGGGACGGCGGGCGGCGTAGGATTCCTTCAGCTCGTCATCGCCGATAATGCGGCCCTGCACCGTGTCTACCAGAAGCATCTGGCCGGAACGGACGCGGCACTTGCACTTGATCTTTTCCGGGGGAATATCCAGCACGCCCACCTCGCTGGAGAGGATCAGCATGTTGTCGGTGGTGATGTAGTAGCGGGAAGGCCGCAGACCGTTGCGGTCCAGCACGGCACCCATCATGTCACCATCGGAGAAGAGGATGGAGGCAGGGCCGTCCCAGGGCTCCATCATGGTAGCGTAGTAGCGGTACAGATCGCGGCGGGTGCGGGAAATGTCACGCTCGTTCTGCCAGGGCTCAGGAATGGTCATCATCACTGCCAGGGGCAGGGGCACGCCGTTCATCATCAGGAATTCCAAGGTGTTGTCCAGCATGGCAGAGTCACTGCCGGTGCCGCTGATGACGGGCAGAATCTTGTCCATGTCCTGCTCCAAAAGGGGAGAGGCCATGGTTTCCTCGCGGGCCAGCATACGGTCAACGTTGCCACGGATGGTGTTGATTTCACCGTTGTGGAGGATCAGCCGGTTCGGATGGGCACGCTCCCAGCTGGGGAACGTGTTGGTAGAAAAGCGGGAGTGCACCATGGCGATGGCGCTGACAAACCGCTCATCCTGCAGATCCGTATAGAATGCCCGCAGCTGAGATACCAGGAACATGCCCTTGTACACAATGGTACGGCTGGACATGGAGCAGACGTACGCGCCGTCACAGCTCTGCTCAAAGGCGCGCCGTGCCACGTAGAGGCGGCGGTCAAAGTCCAACCCACGGGCAAGGGCCTTCGGCCGTGCAATGAAGCACTGCTCAATGCAAGGCATGCAGGCATGGGCGCGTGCACCAAGAATCTCCGCATGCACGGGCACTGCGCGCCAGCCCAGCACCTTCAGGCCTTCCTTTTGCACCACGATTTCCATCAGTCGGTGAGCCTGGGCGCGCTTCAAATGATCCTGGGGCATGAAGATCATGCCCACACCATAGTCACGCTCCGGGGGCAGGGTGAATCCCAGTGCTTGAGTGACGAAAAAAGCGTGGGGAATTTGTGTCATCACGCCCACGCCGTCACCGGTACTGCCGTCGGCGTCTTTGCCTGCACGATGTTCCAACTTTTCAACGATTTTCAATGCCTGATCCACAACGCTACGCTTTTTGCGTCCGCTAATGTCAGCGACGGCACCAATGCCGCATGCGTCATGCTCAAACTCAGGCCGGTAGAGCCCGATCTCTTTTTCTTGCTGTTTCATGGCTGCATATCCCTTTATTCGCCAAAATAAGTTTGGCAGAGCATAGTTCGCCCGTACGCACGAACGCCTTTGCTCTGCTTGATTCATCATAGCAGATTTGCAAGGGGCTGTCAATGAAGGAGAGTCCCTGCGAAACTTTCAGAACAAAGAAAAAACCGTCGCATTCGCCCCGGGAAACGGCGGATGCGGCAGTTTGACATGCAATTTTACTGAATGGCGGCAGGCAGGGTGCGCTGAAGAAGAAGCTCCAGGTAGGATACGAGCTTCTCCCGGCTGCGCTTTTGCGGATGCATGATGTAGTCCAGCAGGGTACCGGCAATGGCCTCGGTGTAGAAGGAGCACAGAAACTGCTTGTAGTCTGCGTCTAGCGTGATGCCCTGTTTTTCCGCACCGTGGTCAATGAGCGTCTCCAAACAGGAGATGAAATCCAGGCAGAGGAACTGCTTCAGCCCGGCCTGGCCAATGGCGTTGTAGGCATTGGTAATCATGTACTGGTTGCTTTCCACATAATCCAGCACAAAGTTGATGACCTCATGATAATTCATCATCAGGTCGTATTGCTTGACCACTTCAACGGCCTCGTTCTCCAGCGTCCACTTGAAGAGGTCGTAAATATCTTCAAAATGATAATAGAAGGAATTGCGGTTCATGCCGCATGCACTGACCAACTCGCGAATGGTGATTTTGTTGATGGGCTTAACGACCATCAGCTTCTTCAGTGCCGCGGCAAGTGCCTCTTTGGTGGATAGGGTCATTTCTTCCTGCTTCACAGCGTTTGCTTCCTTTGTTTTTAATGCGTCCTTATCATACAAAAGCCACCGATGGATGCACAATAGACATTCTTAGACATTTGCCTAACGTTTGCATCGCAAACCCTAGACAAATGCTCAGCATTATCTGTTTTTTGCAAGGAACTTTCCCATTATACTGGTACACGCACGAAGAAAGGGGGAAGATTAATGGAGCAGAAACGCGTTTACGATGTGGAAATGAGCACCTTGCTGGGACGGCGCCGGGGAAGCTTGGAGCTTTCCATCTGCAATGGACTGCTGTCCGGCATTTTACAATTGATGAAAGCGGAAAACCCTGTGTGCGGAACCCTTGGGGAGAATCAGCAATGCACCCTCTCGGGGAACATTCGCACCCGCATGGGTAACTATCCCTTTGAAGGGGAAGGACGGATGGATCTTGAGAAGATCGATCTGATGCTGCGCTGCGCAGGACTGAATTTGCCGCTGCACGGTATACGAAAGGAGGCATGACGATGCAGAAATTTTATCGGGCGACCACCAAGCATCCCAAGCTGATGGTGACCATCTTTCTGATTCTGGCGGTGTTTTGCGCCCTGTGCAAGCCGCTGATCAGTGTGAACTATGACATGAATGATTATCTGCCGCCGGAAACGGCCTCCACCATTGCCCTGGATACCATGGAGGCGGAATACGACGGCGGCATTCCCAATGCCCGGGTGATGGTGAAGAATGTCACCGTTGCCGAGGCACTGGACGACAAAGCCAAACTGGAAGCGGTCGATGGTGTTACCAGCGTGACCTGGCTGGATGATGCGGTCAGCATTGTTCAACCGCTGGAAACCCTGGACACCGATACGGTGGAAAGCTACTACAAGGACGGCGCGGCGCTATTCTCTGTGACCATCGAGAACAGCAAGCGCATTGATGCTGTGGATGCGATCCGCAAGATCATCGGGGAGGACAACGCCATGAGCGGCTCGGCCGTGTCTACCGC
>CAVBFK010000065.1:0-5056 GCA_963594395.1 Lachnospiraceae bacterium | reverse complement strand
ACCGTGAAGAGCACCAGCGGCGATATCCTGTTGTCCCTGCCTAAGGAGGTGCAGAAGATCAACGTTTCCCAGCAGTCGTCTGTGAGCGGTGCGTGCTGCAACGGCTTCTATTGCGGGGATGAAGGCCCGGTCGTTGATTTGAAGACCATCTCCGGCGAAATCCATCTCCGGCATAACGATTGACACGGCCAAAGCGTATCTTATATAATGAGTCCGACGGCGATGAGCTGTCGGACTTATTTGGACGAAGGAGCAGGCAGATGAAGCTGATTTCATGGAATGTGAACGGGATTCGCGCGGTGATGGGTAAGGGCTTTATGGAAAGTTTCCAAACCCTGGACGCAGATGTGTTCTGCCTGCAGGAGACCAAGGTTCAGCCCGGTCAGATTACGCTTGATTTGCCCGGCTATCATCAATACTGGCATTACGCAGAAAAGAAGGGCTACTCCGGCACGGCAATCTTCACCAAGCAGGAACCGCTGAGCGTTGCCTACGGTATGGGCGTGGAGGAGCATGACCATGAAGGCCGGCTGATTACCCTGGACATGGGGGATTTCTATCTGCTGACAGTCTATACCCCGAACAGCAAGCGGGAATTGACCCGCCTAAGCTACCGTATGCAATGGGAAGATGACCTTCTGCACTACATGAAGACATTGGAACAGACGAAGCCTGTCATCATGTGCGGCGACCTGAACGTTGCCCATGAACCCATTGACCTGAAGAATCCGGCAACCAACCAAAACAACGCCGGTTTTACCCTTAGCGAGCGCGAAAAAATGACCCACCTGCTGAACAGCGGATTCATTGACACTTTCCGCTTCTTCCATCCCGAGGAGACAGGCGCCTACAGCTGGTGGTCCTACATGTTCCATGCCAGGGAAAACAACGCAGGGTGGCGCATTGACTATTTCCTGGTGTCTGAGGCACTGAAGGGCAGACTGCAAAGCGCGTGCATTCATCCCGAAATCTTCGGTTCGGATCACTGCCCGGTGGAACTGGTCATTGGGGAGTAAAACAGAATATACAAAAGAGGATTTGGTTCCCGGCTGGGTTCCAAATCCTCTTCTTTATGTGCAAATGCGTTTTTTATGCTTCTACCGTGCAGACGAGACTGCCTTCAAAGGCCTTGGCGTCATCCGTTCTTCCGCCCAGGAAGAAGGTGTGATGACCGGGGAAGGGCAGAACCTTCTTGAGGGGCTCAAGATCGAAGTCGGCGCACCAGTGGCCGTCTTTCTGCCGAAGCGAACCGGCCTTCACGGCAGAGAAGGCATCAATGACGTGAGTGTACTCCAGGCCGAAGCGCAGGGTATCTTCCACGGGAGTGCCCTTCAGGGTGAAAGCAACCGTAATGGTCGCAGGATCATGGTGGAGCGTCAGCCCACTTACCTGCAGAATTTCTGCACGGTTGAAGGTGGCGTTTGCAATGCCTTCAAGCTTTTCAAGCGCTGCAGTGAGGAAGGCTTCGTCTTCAGCGACGGCGTTGCCATGCTTGAGCACGGACTCATTTTCCTGCATGGCTTCATCCAGAATGGTGTCCAGCACGTCGCTCATGCTCTTCACCACATCGGCATGGAGCATTTCCTGCTGTCCGCACAGCTTGCGGAAGCGCTGGTAGACGCCTGCATCCGTGCAGGTGGCACCGATTTGCTTCTCCAGATGCTGTGCCATGCGTGCTTCACCGGAAACACTGTCCTGCAGGCACTGGGGCAGTCCCTGCAGCGGATGCAGGGGCAGATACGGCACCTGGCACGGACGGCCTAGTGCAGTGTACACGCACAGATCCTTCGGTGTATCGCCGAATGCCCAGAGATTGCTCTCCAGGGTTGTGCCGGTGCAGATGCGGCGCGCCAGGGCAGAATTGTGCGGAGAATGACCGGGGCCAAAGCGGTCGATGTCGTCCTCCGTGCCTTCATAGTGGCAACGCATGACCTTTGCCAGCGTCTTAAAATCGATCTTGTTCGTGGGATACACGCAGAAGGGGGTGCCTTCCTTTTCAAGATCCCAGTTGCGGCCCAGCACAATGCGCTGGCCGTGCTTCTGGCGAAGGACGTTGCCGGAACTTTTCCAGGTCTTTTCGCCCTGATAGGCTGCCGCAAAGTCAAAGTCGGAATCATCTTCCGTCTTGGATACAAACCAACCCTTTGCCTTGGCATAACTGACGAGATCCTTGGAATAGAACATTTCGGGGCAGTCGTGCAGGGTGTGGAAGGTGTAGTGATTGGGCATCACCACCACGGCATCATCGGGCACACGGGCACCGATGTAGTGCTTGCCGCGGACAAGCTGGAACATGAACGCTTCCTGTTGGTCTGCAATGGTGTAGGCGCGTCCGGACGGCGCATAACCGTAGGTGTCCATCAGGTTCATCAGCACCTCGGCACCTTCGCGGGCAGTGTGTGCACGCTCGGCCAAGACACGGCGCAGAACAAACCCAATGCCGCCGTCGGTGACAACGCTTGCATCCTGGTCATCTTCCTTGGACCAGCCCATGGAGTTGGAGGTGATGACCACGCCGCATTCATTGGCGAAAGCATCTGCAGAAGTCAGGCCGCCTTCATCGGCAACGTACTCTGCCCAATAGTAGCCCAACGTATGAGGAACCTGTTCCAGATGCGCCAGACCGTTTTCGGCCGGAATCATTTCGCCGGGCTGATGATCACTGGCCGGCACATAATGATGACGGACAATCACGTGTCCCGGGTCATCCTCATTGTGTGCCACCAGCACACGGCCTGTTGCGGAAACTTTCTTTCCGACGATGACGGTCATGCAGTTCATTTTCTGTTCCTGCTGCATTGCTGTTCTCCTCACTTGTGCTCAGGCAGGGCAACTTTATCAAAGGCGATGGTGAAGTCACGCAGATACTTGGCCATGGTGTCCAGCATCTCTACGCCCCATTCGCGGGTGGCCTTGGTCGGCGGATCAATGGACATGCCGTGGGTCAGCCAGCCGTTGTCCGTAATGGAGCGAATCGGGCGGGGAATGGTAATGGCGCCGCCCTGGAAGGTCACATCCATCCAGCTGGTGCTGGGCAGCTCTTCGGACAGATCGTTGCGGATGTTTTCACCCTCCTGCAGGTACTCTTCATGAATCAGAGAAGGATCAACGCCCATGACGCCTGCAGTCTCCTCACCGCCGCCGTGGCCGCCCTTCCACTCGGGACGGATTTCACCGGCAATCAGCCACCAGTTCACCAGGGACAGAATAGCACCCTTTGCGTACAGGTGATGACCAACCTCGGTGATGGACTTGTTGTTGCCGCCATGGCCGTTCAGGATGATGAAGTGACGGAAACCATAGTCATACAGCTGATCGCAGATGCGCTCCAGCAGGGCACGCAGGCCTTCCACACCCAGAGAAATCGTTCCGGGGAAGCCCACGATATCTGCCGTTGCGCCGTAATTCACCGTAGGTGCAATGATGGTATCCGACATTTCGGAGTACAACTCTGCGATGCGGTGGGGGATGAGGGTGTCTGTGCCAAGGGGCATATGCTTGCCGTGGTTTTCGATGGATCCGACAGGGATCACCACGGTGTCACGGGTCTTCAGATAGGTTTCCACGTCCAGGTAATTCATTCGTTCAAGAAACATGGTTCAAACCTCCTTTATGAATGCATGGAACGTCTTCAGCGCTTCGGCAGCGGTGCACGGCGGAAGGCTTCCATGAAGTCAACAATGTAATCGGCACAGGCAGTGAGCATCTCCTGCCCCCAGGCTTCGGTGGCATATTTGGGATGATCGGGGCCAATCCAGCCGTTGTCGGTCACGTCCACGGTGGGGCGCATGATCGGAATCTCAACGCCCTTGAACTTCACCGTCTTGAATCCTGTGGCGGGCATTTCGTCCGATACGGGCTTCAAGTCCATATCTTCAACGCTGTCCCAGTCCACCAGCTTCGGATTGACCGCCAGCACGCCGGCCGTTTCTTCGCCGCCGCCATGGCCGCCTTTCCACGCAGGATTCAGATCCCAGGCCATGAGCCACCAGTTCATTTCAGCCAGCATGCATCCCTGGCGCTGCAGATCCAACGCGACCTGATCCAGCACCGGAATGTTGCCGCCGTGGCCGTTCAGCACCACAAACCGGCGGACACCGTGTGCGCGGTAGCCCTGGGTAATGCGGGTAAACACCTGATACAGCGTTTCATAGCCCAGAGAAACGGTTCCGGGGTAATCGGTCAGGCTTTCGCAGACGCCGAAGGGGATGATGGGCGCGATGGCCACATCCGTCTTGGGCTCAATCATTTCCAGCAGCTTCTGGGGGATCAGAGTGTCCGTGCCAAGGGGCAGATGCTTGCCGTGGCATTCAATGGATCCCACCGACAGCAGCAGAATGTCATTCTTTTTGAAATACTCTCCGGCTTGCGGCCAGGTCATATGGGCAAGTTGCATGTTCATTTCCTCCGGATCGGCTTCAAAGTTTGATTTCCCGATAGGCCTTGATGAAGTCTGCCGCCCAAACGGCCGCGGCTTCCAGCATTTCCTGTCCCCACTCGGGGGTGGCCGTTTCCAGCGGGTCGTTGCCCAGCCAGCCGTTGGGCGTTACATCGCCGTCCAGACGCGGCACGGGAATGTTGACGCCTTTGTAGCACACGCTGTCCCATCCGGTGGCGGGCAGTTCATCGGAAAGGCCGTGCATCTGCACCGGCTCAAAGGCGCTTACGTCCACATCTTCCGGATGAATGGCCAGAATGGCGGCCGTTTCCTGGGCACCGGCATGACCGCCGCGCCAGGCGGGGTTGATATCCCACACATACCGCCACCAGTTGAGGCAGGCCAGCATGGCGCCTTTGTGGCTCAGCTCAAGGGCTGCCCGCTCTACGGGGCCGGCATTGGGGCCGTGACCGTTCAGCACAATGAAGCGGCGGGCACCGCAGGGCATGAGGCTGGAGAAGATTTTCAGAATCACCTCATACAGGAGCTGCGGACCCAGAGAAATCGTTCCCGGGAACTCCGTCTGGCTGTTGCACTGACCGTAGCTCCAGGAGGGGAGAATCAATACGTTGGGATCCAGCTGCTCAATACGGTTGGCAATGAAATCAGGGGCAAACA
>CAVBFK010000064.1:0-4840 GCA_963594395.1 Lachnospiraceae bacterium | reverse complement strand
CCGGCGGCACAGCCCTTGAAGATTTTGCATCTGTTGCGGGGGTGAGCGCCAGCCAGTTCAAGGCTATGTGGGATGCGGATCCTTCTTCCGCCTTTATGGCATTCATCGAAGGTCTTGCCAAGATGGATGACGAAGGCATTTCCGCCATCGCCACCTTGAGCGACATCGGCATTTCGGAAGTGCGCTTGCGGGATACCATGCTCCGTTCTGTCAACGCTACCGAGCTTTTCGCCGAGGCTCTCAGCATGGCAGACACGGCGTGGGAAGAAAACACCGCTTTGTCCACTGAAGCCAACAAGCGATACGCCACCACGGAGAGTAAGCTGACCAACCTGAAGAACAAGGCACTGCTGGTGGCACAGACCTTCGGTGATGACTTGAATCTTACGCTTCAGAAAATCATCGAAGGCGTCAGTGACTTTGTGGACAAGCTGTCTACGCTGAATACTTCGGAGCGCAGTCAAATCATCCAGATTGTCGCCATTGCCGCGGCGATTGGTCCTGCGCTGCTAGCAGTTAGTAAGATCACCAAAACCGTTGGCACGGTGACGGGTGCTTTCGGCAAGTTTGCCACCGCTGTGGGCAAAGCAGGCGGCGGATGGAAGGGACTAGTGACCACCGTTGGCTCTTCGCCTGCGGTGTGGATTGCGCTCTCTGCCGCTATCATTGCCGGGGGCGTGGCGCTGGCAGATTACACTTCGGGGGCAAAGCAAGCCCGCGAAGCACTGGAAGGTATGGCAGAAACCGCACAGAACTGGAAGGACACCGCCGCTGAAACCTTCTATGGAAACAGCGAAGGGTTGTCCTTTTTCGATTTGTCCAAAAGTGACTTCACTAGGGATCAGCAGACGGCGCAGGAATGGGTGGATGGCGTCATTGCCGCCTGGGCAGACGGGCAGAAGGAGACCAACGAAACCGTCACCCAGTGGACAGATTCTTTCAAGACACTGACGGATAGCACAAGAACCGAATTGCAAGACCTGAAGGACACCGCCGATGCCAGCGGCTACACGGATCTTTCCTCCGGCATTGCGGATGATATCAAAACCCTGGACAGCATGGACGCGGAAATCACTAAGCTTCTCAAGCGGCGCAAGAACGGCAAGCTCACCGAAAAGGACAAGCTTCGTCTGCAGGAGCTGATTGACACCCGAGAAGCCATTGAGATCAAGTACCATCTAACCAATGCGGATGCAAATGGCTTCGATACCATTCGCCAGAAAGTGCAGGCAGAGATTGCCCGTGCGCAAGCGCGGGGGCAGAGCGACGCCAACGTTAGTGTATACGAGAATGCGGTGAAGGCATCTGCCGAAGGTCTAGCCGCCATGAACGAGCAGATCGATGCCCAGTATGACGAGGAGTACGCGCTGATTCAGCTCATAGAGGACGAGACAGAACGGCAAAGCAAGCTGGATGAGCTGAACACCAAGTACAACGAGCAACGCCGAGAAGCCGCCATGGCATACGCGGAAACCTTGGCAGACATCATCATGCCTGTGTGGAATCAGCCGGACATCCAGCAAGCCAGCGACCAAATGGACAAGCTGTTCATCAAGCTCCGGGAATACAGCATGGCGGATGAAAGCGAAAAGCCTCAGCTCCTCGCAGACTTGGAGGAGCTGTCCAGCGGCATGGACGAAAGCGCCATGACGGAATATCTGTCCTTGCTGACACAGATTCAGTCTCTGCTGGACAGCGGCTTGACGGAAGATGAAGTGCAGGCGCTGTTCCCGGACATCGATGTGTCGTCCCAGTTGGATCAGTTTGCAGGCATTGCAGACTATCTGAGTCTCATCAAGACAGATCTGCCCAGCCTATACAGCATGTTTGGCGAATCTCTGCCGGAAGAAGTGCTGAAGATTGCCACCGATCTGGACATGACAGGCGCCCAGGCAAGGTGGAATGAGTTTGCATCCAACCCGGGTGCCATTACCACCGAAGCCATTATCACCGGCACAACCACAGAAGACCAGCAGGTGAAGGTCGAAGCCTTCGTTAGCAAGTACACGGTGACGGACGAAACAGACAAGACAGAATTGACGGCAGATGGTCTCATTGCCTATGTTGTCAAGTATGCGGAAGTCACCACAGGCGCAGACGTTTCCGGTTTGACACCGGAGGTCGCCGAATGCTTGGTAGCCGGCTATAAGGAGCTTGCTTCCGGGGCAGATGTGTCTTTGCTCAAGCCCGGCGATATTGTGGCATATGTATCTGCCTATGCAGAACAGCAGGAAGTCAGCCTTGCTGGGTTATCGCCGGATGGCTTGACTGCCTTCGTTATGGCGTATGAAGAAGCTACAGGCGGCGCGTTGACCACAGCGCTCACGCCTGATGATGTGACTGCTATGGTGGCGAAGTACCTGCAAGCCGATGGGGTTGACCTAACCGCCATTACGCCCAGTCAAATCGAAGCCGTGGTGTCCAGCTATGCTGAAGCTACCAACTGCGACAAATCCCAACTGCTCACCAGTCTGACCGCGTACATCACCGAGTACAAGGAAGCGGCAAACGTCACGGTGCCCACCATCCAGTCTAAGGTGGTTATCACGGGCTACGACTACATGGCGTATCAGGATCTGAAGAACAGCGGCGATCTGACGTTGAACGTTCCTATTCGCTTGGGTGAACTGGAAGACGGTGAGCTGGACCAGTTGCTTTCCGAAGGCAAGGTGAAGTTCTGGCAGGATGGCGTGGAGGTTCCTATGGAAGCAGTGCCGGACGGAACCATCGATGCCAGCACGGTGGCAAGTCTCGATGAAGATGGCACGCTGCATGTGCTCATTACCCCAGAGGTTACAGGCTCGCAAGAAGCCATTGATGAGATTTCTTCTGTGGTGGATGAAGCCGACCAAATGGGCACCAACTTCTGGTCTCCTGCGGCAGGGCTTAGCTCTGCCACCACCATGGACAAAATCGAAGGCGCATTGAAGCGGATTCAGTCCTATCAGGACACAATGGATGACAGCTGGTGGGACAAGTTCTGGGCATCGGTCACCGGCGCGACCACGGATCAAGGCGTGCTGGACACCAGTCTCAAAATGGACTTTGGCGCAGATACCGTTGCCGAGCTGTCTGCCTATGTGTCGGAAATGGTGAAAGCCATTCAGCAGGGCGAACAGCTCCCTGAGGAAGACTTGCAGAACCTGCAAGATATTGTGGACTTTCTGAATGGTCTGGACGTGACGGACACGGGCGCACACATCAAAGAGGGCATTGCCCAAGGCATGACGGAAGCAGGGTTCGCCAGTGATGCGGAAACGGTGGCATCGAACCTAGAGACAGCACTAAACACGGCGCTGGACATTCACTCGCCTTCAAAACGTGTCGCTCCTGTGGGCGAAAATGTATCGGCTGGCGTGGGTGAAGGCATGACAGGCTACAACTTTGCATCCAGTGCGGAGCGCATCGCACGGAGCATCCAGTCTGCACTCAAAGCTACATTGACTGCCTCAAGCCTACGAGCCATTGGCGTTAACGCTATGGCAGGTCTTGCCGCGGGTATTCGTGCAGGTCAAGCCAATGTGGTCGCCGCCATGCGCACAGCGGCGCAATCTGCCGTAACGGCGGCAAAGACAGAACTGAAGATTCATTCACCCAGCCGTGTATTCCGGGATGAAGTGGGTGCTCAGGTTATGCGCGGCTTTGGTCTTGGCGTGGAACATGAAACCGGCAACCAAGCGAAAGTTATCGCCAATGCCGCACGGTACTTGACGGGTGAAGCCAAGGAAGCGTCCATCGGCTATAACACGTCCTACGATCAGCGGAAATACGACCAGTCTTCCAGCGTGAGTGTCAGCGGCAACAGCTTCTACATTCGGGAAGAGCAGGACGTACGAAGCTTGGCAATCGAGATTGCGGCACTGACGAGAAGGCAGCAGAGGGGCAAAGGGATGAGGAGGGCTTGACTTTTCAACCCTTCAGAGCGTATATGTCACTACCTGATTTGGAGGAGGTGAAGGCATGAATTTTCAGATTCGACCCGAGGTGCTGGAGCGCATCCGCAAGCAGTACCCCATCGGTTGCACCGTGGAGCTGATGGAAATGTGCGACCCTTACCGCGGCATGCCCAAAGGACTTCACGGAAAGGTATTTGCAGTGGATGACACAGGTACGGTTTTCGTGCACTGGGAGAACGGGTCGAGCTTAGGCGTAGTGTACGGGTTCGACCGAATACGGAGAATTGACTAAGAGAGAAAGGCATCGCTACGGCGGTGCTTTTCTCGTTTTGGAGGGAGAACATGACCGACTACTTTCTTTGGAACAATGTGAAAAGCACCGACTACGGCATCCATGTATCCGAGCATCCGCCCATCACCCTGCCTGCAGAGCGGCAGACGGCTACCAGCATTCCTGGCAGAAGCGGCAGTCTCATCACGCTGGAAGGCGACGATGTGTATGACGAGATGACGTTATCTTGCACCTGCTGGATAGATGACGCTGCCAAAATCCCTGCCATCGCGCAATGGCTAAAAGGTTCTGGAACCATAACCTTTGCCAATCGATTGGGCGGCTATTATGAAGCACGGGTGTCGAATCAGATCTCCTTTGCACAGGTGCTGAAGGGACATCCTCATCAATCTTTTTCTGTGAATTTCCGATGTCAGCCATTCTTCTATCTGGATGATAGCGAGAAACTGACGATCACCACCAGCGGCACGTATATCGAGAATAAAGGCACCATCTTCGCCGAGCCTGTGCTGCAGGTGACCCTTAGCAGTGATGCAGAAATCACACTGGGCGGCAAGCTGTTTGGGCTGACAGGCGTGACAGGAACGGTGACCATCGACACGCCCAAACAGGAATGCTATCAGGAATATACCAGCATGAATGGGTGCATGAG
>CAVBFK010000063.1:0-4897 GCA_963594395.1 Lachnospiraceae bacterium | reverse complement strand
GGAGTCTTCGACTCGTAACCGCAAAGCCCCCTTGTAAATCTTCAATATAATCAAAATAATCAAACCATCAAATCCCCATCCAAAAGAATTTTTGTTTCTTTTCTTGAGAAAAAAGAAACCAGAAAGCATGGTGATGCTCCATGGCAAATGAACAAACCTCCTCCGAATGCCTCACCGACCGCTGGACGCTCCCGAACGGCCTCCGCATTGTCGGCGATCGCCTGCCCTACCTCCGCTCGGTATCCATCGGCGTGTGGCTCGGCGTAGGCTCCATGATGGAGACCCCCACGGAAAACGGCCTGTCCCACTTCCTTGAGCACATGGTGTTCAAGGGAACCACTCACCGCACCGCCCGCCAAATCGCCGAAGAAATGGACGCTGTGGGCGGTCAGCTCAACGCCTTCACCGGCAAGGACTGCACCTGTCTGTATGCCAAGGTCATTGATGAAGACCTGCCTTTGGCGGTCGATATTCTTTCCGACCTGGCTGTGCACGCCACCATTGATGAGGGAGAGTTCAGCAAAGAGCGCGGCGTCATCCTGGAGGAAATCGGCATGGACGAGGATTCCCCCGAGGATCTGGTGCACGACCTTTTGAGCAAGGCCATGTTTGGGGATCAGTCCCTGGGCATGCCCATTCTCGGCACCACGGAGCTGATTTCCAACTACACCCGGGAAGATCTGCTCCGCTACCGCGCTAAGCACTACCGCCCCGAAAATACGGTCATTGCACTGGCGGGCAACTATCAGCCTGATGAGGTGCCGGCGCTGGTGGGAAAATACTTCGGCGACTGGCAGAACCCTGGTGAGCGTATTGCCGCCCCCAAGTCCACCCTGCAGCGCGGTCAGATTTGCGTGAAGAACAAGGACACGGAGCAGCTGCATCTGTGCCTGGGCTTTCCGGGTCTGTCCTTCGGCTCTGAAAGCCGCTATGCGCAGGCCGTGCTGAGCACCGTGCTGGGCGGAAGCATGTCCAGCCGCCTGTTCCAGCGCATCCGCGAGGAGCTGGGCATGGCGTACTCCATCTACTCCTTCCCCAACAGCTATGTGGACTGCGGCACCTTCGGCGTGTATGCCGGCGTATCCCCAAAGAACGGAATGCTGGTGCTGGAGGAGATCCGCAAGGAGCTGAAGCGCCTGACGGACGACGGCATTACGGACAAGGAATTCCGCGATGCGAAGACCCAGCTCCGCGGCGGGTATCTTCTGGGGCTGGAAAGCCCCGGCGGCAGAATGCAGGCCATGGGTCGGAGTCTGCTGCATCTGGGGCGCATCTTTACGCCGGATGAAACCATTCGCAAGATTGAGAGCCTGACCTATGATGAGGTCATGGAGTATGCGCGGAAGAGCTTGACGGTGGTGCCGTGCTTGTCAGCAGCGGGGAAGAATGCCGAGGACTTCGGTAGCGTTTCTTTGTAATGCAAACGGCGTAACGTAACTGCGGCTTAGCTTTCGTGCTTATTCCAGGGGCTTTCCGGTCGCCCCTGGACCCTTCGGGCAGGCCTTTCCCTTTAAGGGGCACTGAACCGTAACAATTGATGTTGCAATAGAGAACCCTTTCAAGAAAGTGCACTCCGAAGGGTGCAGGGGCGACCGGAAAGCCCCTGCAAAGCTCCAATACCCAACTCTGATCATTTTCATAAGTCATGATGGGGACTCCCCCATCCATCAAGGAGTAACCATGAACGAACGCATCCTTTGCCTGGACATCGGCGATGTCCGCATCGGCGTCGCCGTCAGCGATAGCCTCCGCATGATCGCTTCCCCGGTGGAAGTCATCCACCGCGTAGGCTTCGGCCCGGACGTCAAGCGGGTGAAAACCCTCTGCGACCAGTACGAAACCACCCAGGTTTTGAGCGGTCTTCCCCTGAACATGGACGGTACGGAAGGTTTTCAGGCCCAAAAAGTAAAGCTTTTTTGCCAACAGCTTGAAAAAGCAGGGCTGACGGTGTATTATCAAGACGAGCGGCTCACCACCGTGACCGCTGAAAACGCCCTGCTGGAAGATAACATGCACCGCGCCCAGCGGAAGCAGAACGTGGACAAGGTTGCCGCGGCAGTGATTCTTCAGCAATGGCTGGACACTGCAATGCATGCTCAGCAGAGCAATGAAAGTGAGGACAATACCATGGCGGATAACAAGAACATGAACAACGCCCCGGAAGAGGAAGAAGATAACTACATCGAACTGCTGGACGAAAACGGCGAGACCGTTCGCTTCGAGCATCTGGCCACCCTGGACTATGAGGACGAGGCTTACATCGTGCTCATGCTCCCCGAGGAAGAGCTGGAGGACGACGAGGAAGAAGGCGGCGTCGTCATCATGAAGATCATGAAGGACGAGGAAGGCAACGACTACTACGAGTATGTGGACGATGAGGACACCGCTCAGGCCGTGTTTGCCCGCTTCGAGCAGCTCATGGACGAAGATGAAGACGAAGAAGAGGACGAAGACTAATGGACACGCCCGATCTGAATGACGCCGTGGTGGAGCTGACCTCCCCCGACGGCACGGTGTATCGCTTCCACTACGGCGCAACCATTCCCTACGCCGGGCAGGACTATGTGGTGCTCATCGAGATGGAAACCGATGCCAACGGCGAAGAGCAGATTCTCGTGACCCGCGTAGAGGAAGAGAACGGAGAACTGTCCTTTGTGGTGGCAGAGGAAGAGGATGTGGTGGAGCAGGTCTTCACCAAGTACTGCGCCATGAATGTGAAGGATGCCATGGCGGATCTTCCGGAGGAAGAGTAACCCCGGTTTGAGAACAGCATAGTGATGGAGGGTCACGGCTGTCCGTGACCCTCTCCTTGTTGGGGATTTGCGGTCGCACTCTGGAATAATCGCGAAAGATAAGAGACAGTTACGCTCTCAAGATGGGTGCCGAAGGGTCCAGGGGCGACCGGAAAGCCCCTGGAAGATGGCACCTAGCTCGTTTGCTCCATGCAACATGCTTGTCAACAAGGAGATTTCGCTCTGCGGAGCGACCAAAGGGCTTTCCGGTCGCCCTTTGGAAACCTTCGGGCAGTCCCTCCTCTTTGAGTTGACTTGCATCGAAACTAAAACCTTCGGGAAAATTCCACTTGCAAGAGAGTGCACGCGAAGAAGTGCAGAGGGCGAGGGCCTTCGACCCGCTTGTGCCCTCTGGAATAAACACAAAAAATAAGAAACATTTACGTTCTCAAGATGGGTGCCGAAGGGTCCAGGGGCGACCGGAAAGCCCCTGGAATAATCGCGAAAGACAAGTAACACTCGTGTTTCCAAGAAGGGCACCCTTTTACCCCAACAACCTTGAATCAGTCAAGCTTTTCTTGAAATGAACGACCATTTCAAAAGGGAGAAAAAATCATGATGAAGCGGTTGACGGCGCTGATCCTGACCCTGATCCTTGCCCTGTCCCTGCTGCCTGTATCCTCCTGCGCCGAGGGCTTCCAGGCCTGCCACAAGGTCACCCTGACCAAAAAGGACACCACGCAGGATAACAAGAGCATCGTGCGCGTGTGGACGGCGGACACCGTGCTGGACAGCGTGGATGAGGAACTGGCGTCCATTTCCCAGGCCTATGTGGACGAAATTGCCCCGACGCTGGAGAAGGCGGCCAACAAGACCAGCAAAAATTCCCGGCTGGATGTGGACATCCGCTACAGCCGCACGGGTCTGACGTGGATGAGCTTTCTGGTGCAGGCGCGGGTCACCTATCATCGGGATCTGATCGGTCAGCAGATTACCAGCCGCACCTACGATATGACCACAGGTGAAGAGATTCACCTGACGGACATCTTCGATGAGGACAGCGAAGGCTGGCAGATCCTTGAGGATGCGGTTCGCACGCAGGTCACCGCCTATTTCCCCGATGAAGAGGCAGACGAGACCGCCGTGGAGGAGCTTTGCACCCGTGAGGCGCTGGAGAGTACGCCCTTCACCCTGCACGGCCTATCCCTGGTGCTGCACATTCCGGCAGACACCCTGTACCCGGAGCATCACTCCCTGATGGAGGTCACTCTCTTCTACCCGGACATCCGCTCCTACATGACGGACAAGGCACAGACGGAGACGGACAATCTGACCTACTACAAGACTTGTGCCCTGACCTTTGACGACGGCCCCAGCCGCACCAACACCACCATGGTGCTGAACAGTCTACTGGAGGTCGGCGAGCGAGCCACCTTTTTCGTCATCGGCAACCGGATTTCGGAATACGACGATCTGATCCAGCGTGAGCACGACGAGGGCAATGCCATTGGTTCCCACAACTGGACCCACGGTGACGTGCGAAAGTCTTCCGCTTCCAAGATGCGCGCCATGCCGGAGAAGTGCAACAAGGCGCTGATTGCCGCCATTGGCATTCCCACCCGCTACAACCGCGTGCCCTACGGCCTGTATCCGCAGATGATCAAGGCGAAGACCGGCTGGCCGCTGATTCAGTGGAGTCTGGACACCTACGACTGGCGCGGCAAGTCTTCCTCTGCGGTGCTGAGCAAGGTGAAGAAGGAGATCTCCGACGGCGACATCATTCTCTGCCACGACATCAAGGACAACACCCCCGAATCCGCCAAGAAGATCGCCCAGTACCTACAGGAAGAGGGCTACATGCTCCTGACCATTGACGAGCTCTTCGCCAAGGACGGCGTGGAGCTCCAGGCAGACACCGTCTACTACCGCTGCGTAGACGGGGACACGAGCAAGAAGTAATGACGGAGTTTTTGCGGGAGGGCGGCTTTTGTGCCAAAAGCTTCCGCAACCTCAATCGTCGCGGCTTTTCGCCGCTCGTTTCGGTTGATGCGTTCACGGACGCAATTCGCGCCATTGGCGCGAGTCCGCTCACTTACCTCCCGCACCCACCCCGAAAACCACATGGGGTGGGTCGAGATGGCCATAGGAATGGGTATTGCTTGAAT
>CAVBFK010000062.1:0-2038 GCA_963594395.1 Lachnospiraceae bacterium | reverse complement strand
CCGCTTTTCTTCTTCCGACCACTCGAACTGGGGGAAGTCGGTCACGAAGCAGAACCGGTAATCGTCCTTCGGACGAAGTCCCAGCATGTCGCCGACTTCCAGGCGCAGGGCGCACAGGGTGCGGCACACCACGTCAAACTTATCGGCGCAGAAGAGGATGAAGTCGCCTTCCTCTGCATCCAGCTGACGGAGAAGCTCGCTCCATTCTGCCTTGGTGAAATACTTCTGCAGGATGGAGTTGATCTCGCCGTTTTCGTGAATCAGGATCCACGCCATACCCTTTGCGCCGCACTTGATGGCGTGATCAGTCAGGGTTTCAATGGTGGTGCGGGTGAACTTTTCCGCACAGCCTTTGCAGTTCAGGGCACGAACCTTGCCGCCGGCATCAACCGCCTTGCGGAACACGGAGAAGGTGCACTGACCGGCCAGGGGCGTTACGTCCTTGATCTGCATGCCGAAGCGCAGGTCAGGCTTATCGCATCCGTAGAGATCCATGGATTCATACCAGGTCAGGCGTGGGAAGGTGTAGTCCACTTCCTGACCCATGGTGGTTTTGAAAATATGCTTGAACAGCTTTTCCAGGTGCTGAAGGATGTCCTCCTGATCCACAAAGGACATTTCCATATCCACCTGGGTGAATTCCGGCTGACGGTCTGCACGGAGATCCTCATCACGGAAGCAGCGAGCCACCTGATAATAGCGATCCATGCCGCCCACCATCAGCAGTTGCTTGAAGATTTGCGGACTCTGGGGCAGGGCATAGAACGTGCCCGGATGCACACGGCTGGGCACCAGATAATCGCGAGCACCTTCCGGGGTCGACTTGCAGAGCATGGGCGTTTCCACCTGGCAGAAGCCTGCCGCATCCAGAAAATCCTCTGCCGCGCGCTGTACCTGATGGCGGAACTTCAGTGCCTTCTGCATTTCGGGGCGGCGGATGTCCAGATAGCGGTACTTCAGCCGCAATTCCTCACGGACGTGGGCATTCTCATCCATGGCATAAGGCAGTGCCTTGGCCTGGGACAACACCGTCAGCTTTTCTGCCTTCAGCTCCACCTCGCCCGTAGCCAAGCGTGGATTGTAGGTGCTTTCGTCACGGTGGCGGATTTCGCCCTCCACCTGCACCACGCTCTGCAGATGCACGCCTTCCGCCAGATGGAAGGCTTCATCGCCCAGATACTGCTGATCGCAAACCACCTGCAGCACGCCTTCCCGATCCTTGACATCCAGGAAGATAACGCCGCCCATATCACGCTTGGTCTGCACCCAGCCGCAGCATACGGCGTGGGCGCCCATATCCTTCACGCGAAGCTCACCGCAATAATGTGTCCGTTTCATACCGTGTCCTCCTTCGGCCTCGGTTTCCGAATAATAAAAACGCCTTTCGACCCCATACCATGGGGCGAAAGACGTTGATCTTACGCGGTACCACCCAAAATTAGACCCCCATCAAAAGGGTCTCTCACCGGCAACCTGTGATTGCCTGAAGCTGTTACGGGCTTCTCCCGTCCGCGCCTAATGAGCCATGATGCTTTTCGGGCGGCGGCTCCAAGCTGTTCTTTCGTCGGCTGTCCATGCCGCACTTGCACCTTCACGCGGCTCTCTAACAATGGTCAGTGCCCGATTACTTTTGCTCTTCACAGCCTTTCATGGGACAATACTGTCCGTATGAAATTGCCATCAGTATAGCATGGGATGGGGCGGGTGTCAATAAAAAGACGGGAAAAATACAAACAGTTCTCTTTCTTGACGCTCCTCCCCCTCTCGTGCTATGATGACACGCGGAGGAACCACCATGCGAATTTTCATTGTCACGGACATCCACGGCAATCTTCCCGCGCTGGAGGCCGTGTTGGCAACCTCACAGGCGCAAACCTGCGAGAAGATCGTTTCCCTGGGGGATTATTCCGGATTCGGTCCCGAGCCTTTGGCCGTTCGCGAGCGGCTGGACGCCCTGCACGCCGTCATGTTGCTGGGCAACCACGAAGCGCGGCTTCATCACATGCAGGAGGACGCCTTTGCCGGGTACAACTGGGAT
>CAVBFK010000061.1:0-10920 GCA_963594395.1 Lachnospiraceae bacterium | reverse complement strand
TAGGTCTTCTTGGTCAAATCGCTCTGCTTATCCTGCATATCGCTGTACAGTTCGTTTTGACGGCTCTCCTTGGAAAGCTTGCGGTTGGTAACGTCCAATTCCAGCAATTCCGATGCCTTGCTGTCGTAGGACTCCTGCAGTTTTTCCAGTTCTTCCTCATAGGTAGACACGGTGGTGGTGAAGATGGTGTCGCCCTTCTGCACATAAGAGCCAACCTTGACGCTCACCTTGCTGACGGTGACGTTGGTTTTCTGCGCATCCTCCACAGTGATTTCTTCCGTTTCCGGGAAATAGACCTCAGCCGTCAATTTGTAGGACTGCTCCAGTCTTCCCTTGGTGGCGGAGTACAGGCGAACCTTGGGCGTGGTGATGGTTTGCACCGTGCGGGCAAAGAACATGCACAGTGCCACAACAACGGCGAGAATGATAAGTCCCCGAAGGGCAAACCGCTTGAGCTTCATCGAAATTATACCTCCATACGGACATGATCAGGATGGATTTACTTAAGCTCGCTGAGCTGAATACCGGCCACAATGTCTTCCTGGAAATACAGGTAGATGAGCAGCGTCGGCAGGATGTACAATGCGGAGCCTGCGAAGGCTACTTCCGCGCCGTCGGTAGAAATCTGGTTAAACATGGTCGACAGGGGCTGAAGGGACGTGGCGTTGGCCAGATACACCAGGGGCTGTTCCACCATGTTCCAGCAGTCTGCAAAGGAAAGAGCGGCGGCGGCACCCAGGATGGGGCGGCACACCGGCAAAATCACGTGAACAAATCCGCGGAACGCACCCACGCCGTCTACCATGCCGGCTTCCAGCAATTCATTGGGGATGGACACCATGAACTGCCTGAGCAGGAAGATGTAGAAGGGCGAGAAGCACATGGGCAGAATTACCGCCCACACCGTGTTCATTAGTCCCATCCAGCGAAGCACCATCACACTGGGCGCCATGGTCACCTGGAAGGGCAGAATCATCAGCACCAGCACGCAGAAGAAAATCACGTCCCGGCCGCGGAAGGTGAAGCGGCTCAGCGCGTATGCCGTCAAGGGGATAATCAGCGCCTGGCCGAAGAGAATCGCCGCCGCATACATCACGGAGTTGCAGAAGTACTGCAGGTAGGTGGGATTCTCAATCAGGATGGTGTAATACTGGCGGAGGGAAAATTCCGCCGGGGAAAAGATTACGTCCATCCAGTGGGTGGAATCGTAATTATTCCGCTGGCCGAGCCAAGCGGTAATCTCGCTCTTGGGGAAGAACGAGTACAGGAACGTGCAGATAATCGGGATCAGAATCATGGCTGACAGAATCGTCAGCAGAATCATGGCAATCCATCCGCCAAGGGTAAGTCGATTGGCGCGATGACGCCTGCGGCGATGTGCCGTGCGCATAATGCTCATTCTCCTTCCCTTCTTTACGCTTTATCCGGCGAACGGACAGCCTTGGATGCGTACATCAGTGCAAACAGTGCCATCACGCCCACGGCAAAAATGTAGGCGGCAGAGGTCACATCCTGATAGTCCAGCTTGGCATACTTATTGTTCATGAAATGCTGGAGGGTGTAGATGGCATCAGACGGATACGAGCCTGAAATGAAGTACACTTCCTTGAAGATCTTGAAAGCATTCACCCAGCTGAGCACAAACACCAGGAAGGCCGTCGGAAGAATCTGCGGCAGGGTGATCTTGAAAGCCTGGGTAAACCAGCCTGCGCCTTCCAAGGAAGCGTACTCGTACAGGGACGGATGCACAGCGCTCAAAGCCGATGCAAACAGCACCACGGAGAAGCCGAGGTTCTTCCAGATATACAGCAGAACCACAGGCACACGCAATGCCACGCCATCCAGCCACACAACGCGCTCCAGCCCCAGGGCGACCACCAGGCGGTTAATCACGCCGCCATAGTCGAACATGGTCAGCCAAATCAGCAGCATGGCCGAAGAGGGCATCAGATACGGAAGCAGCAGAATGTTGCGGAAAGCAGTGGAGCGCTCCTTCAGCACCTTCAACATGGCCGCCAGCAGAAAGGACAGCAGCCAAATCACCGGAGCGCAGAGCATGGACAACTCCCACGTGTTCTTTAGGCCCAGTTGAAACATGCTGTTCTGGATCACACGGCGGTAGTTGTCCAGTCCGACAAAGTTGTTCTGAAAGGTTCCGTCCAGCAGAGAATAATAAATTCCGCCGATGAAGGGAGCCACATAGAACAGAATGAGGCCTGCCATGCCCGGCAAGAGCAGCAGCCACACGATCTTCTTCTTGTGAAACACAAGAACATCCTCCATCAAATGCCCAAAGGCAGAGCCGACCACCGGTCAGCCCTGCCCCGGCGTAATGTTTCACGGGAAAGGTTTACTCGTCTTCCATGCGCATCATACGCATTTTGTTATCAGCTTCGCGAATGAACTGATCCAGGGTGATCTGCCCGTCACGGTAGCGGCTGACCAGGTCATTGAGCTCGCTGGTTGCATTGCTGCTGGACGTGCTGGAGGTAAAGGTAGGCTTCACGATGTAAACCTTGCTGACGACCTCCGACTGATACTTCTGGATTGCCTCTGCCGTAATGTCGTATTCTTCATTCGGCAACGTATTGGCGATATAATTTTCTTCGGTGGTGATCATTTCCTGAATCCAGCTCTTATCGGCATCGTCTGCTGCTTCCAGCTGCTGCTTCAGGCTCGCCACATACTCCTGCTCTTTCTCCAACAACTGATCATAGTAGGAATTGCGGACAGGCTCGGTTTCATCGGTGTAGAACGTGTGCTTAGCGGTGTCGCTCATGGCTTCCAGCTCGCAGGTCAGGAACTTCACAGCGGCATCCATGTTGGTGGTATTCGGGTTAATGAACATTACCGTCAGCTTTGCGCCGAAAACTTCTTCCGTGTCTGCCGTCAGCGACATGGGGATATGAATAGCATAGGTGTGGGTCGAGTCAGGCTGCAGCCAGCTGAAATCGCCGACGGTGGAATAGCCATTGGTGATCAGTGCGCTGCGCCAGTTATCGTTGGACACATCGTCGGACACAGCCTTGTCGATCTGGTCGCATTCAATGCTTTCCCAAGCCTTCATCAGGGTGCGGAATTCCGTGGTATCGAAGGTCACGTCCTTGCCCTGGGAAGTGCACCAGTTGACGTATTCCTCCATGAAGACGGTCAGCATATTTTTCTTCAAGCCGCTGGAACTGTTGTCAAAGATCCAATACTCGGGGTATTCGTCCACAAATTCATCGTTCCAGCGGGTAATGAACTCGCACAGCTCCACCAGGTTCGTAGGCAGTTCGTCTGCCGTGAGACCCACAGCTTCCAGTACCGCCTGATCATAGGTCCAGCCGGAGCTGTAGATTTCTGTCGGAATGGCGTACAGCTTGCCATTCAGCGTTACGGCATCAGAGAACACGGGATACATCCGGCTCACGCTGTCCGTCAAGGTGGTGTAGGAAGACAGGTCTGCGCAATAGCCCTTCTTCATCAGGGTAGTGAAGGTGCTGTAAGACACATTCATCACGAAGATGTCCACAGAATTGTCGCCGTTCACCATGGCCTGGCCGATGCTCTCCACATCGCTGTAGTAGTCGTTGTCGTAGTACACTGCAACGTTGGGGTTCTGCTCAGAGAACAGCTTGGCACCATCATCCATGTAGCCCATGTTGCCGATGGTCAGGTGCAGACTGCTGTTGAAGTTCAGATCCATGTCTCTGACCACAGTCTGGCTGTCGCAGTAGGCAATGAACGTCTTGCCTGCAACGGCCACGGCGCTGATGTAGTCAACCGGCACATAGCCAATCTGTTTTTCTGCGCCGTTCACAATGCCCATAAGCTTGGTCGTATCCTGGTAGAACAGCACATCCAGCGTGTCACAATAGAAAAGGTTGTTCACATAATTTTCGAACTTGTGGTATACCTGCGTGCTATCCGTTGCAGGGTCATAGATTTCCACCGTGCCATAGTCCATGGTGTTGGTTTCGGAGTTGTAGGAGTTTTCCTGATCGTAGATACGGACAGCAAGCTTTCCGTCCTTGTAGGCGGTCACGTTCACCACGTTCTTCACAGAGGACGCGGTCACTTCGCCTGTGGTCAGGTCGGCGATGTACAGGGTAGCCTTCGAATTGCCGGAATCATCCCAATCGTTGGGATTGAAGTACAGCTTGCCATTCTCCACCACCATGCCGTTCATGGTAACAGCATAGCGATCACCGCTGTCGTCATCATACACATGGAAGAAGGCCGTTGTGTCGTTCAGGGTGACAATGTCGCTGTAGGAAACAGCACCGTTTTCGTCCACCTTGATTTCAAACACCAAGCCCGTCATGGGATTAACGGTCATCAACCGTGTACCGTCAGTGAACAGGGTGCCAACGGCGTGGGTTCCGTCAATAGGATTGCCGTTGGAATCTATCAGGTCTTCCAACTGGGATGCATCACTGTAGCTGCTGGCAAAAACCATGGTCGTCATGCTCTTGGTTTCGCCGTCGATGGTGTACTCATGCATATCTGCATTGGCGTAGCTCGTCATACCGGGACGCCAATAAGAGAGCAGATAGCCTTCATTCGTGCTTGCCATGGCATAAACCGTGTTGCCGACAGCAACCATGTTCTGCACATAATAGTAGCCGCCGGATTCCTCATCGGCTACAAAAAGATCTGAAGGAACGTTGGACGCAGCAATCTGCTGTTCCTCCTCGGCCACCGCCCCGCTGAATGCACAGCAGGAGCAAATCATGATCAAAGCACACATCAGTGACATCAGTCGCTTTATCATCGTGCGTAGTCTCCTTTCTTGGGGCGCTTCTTGTTGTAGCGCCTTCACCTATATGACGCATGAGAAGGTTCTTTTGTTGCGCCGTTCACAGATTGTTCACAAACAATTTTATTCAATGCCGGACAGCTGCTGAGACAGCGTCTGCAGTGAGTTATACAGGGACGTCTGCTGCTCGGAGGTGCTCATACCCGTCGTCAGCTGGGTGGAGAAGGAATCAATAATGTCGTACAGGCTGGTAAACCAATCTTCCGAGATGATATAGCCGCTGGTGCCGTCCATACCTACGCTCAGGGAGTTGATGGTTTCCATAGCGTAGACATAGCTGCGGATGCGGGACAGTGTGGTGGTGGAACTGGTGCCTGCCGTTCTGCTCAGTGAGGCAGACAGATCCAGTGCGTTACTGCACTCCAGCTGAATCCGCGCCAGGTACAGCGACCGCGCATTGTCCTTAAACTGCACGGCAGGGATACCCACAATAAGGCCTGCCACAATGGCCGCCAGCATGATGATGATCAGCAGTGTCTTAGCCCGCTCTTTCATGCCCGGTGCGCCTGTATTACCCCGTGCACGATTGGGTGAATATCTGTACATATCGGTATAACCTCCAGCAATCTTGTAAAATGGGTCATTTACCAATGGTCCGTCCACCATCTTACCACAAGTCGCCCAATGTAGCAAGTTTATGAACAAACGGTAAAGGGAGACCATTCGTCAAAGCGACTTTGCCGCATAAGGTCTTGATGATCAGCAAAAGGGAGAGACCTTGTGAGTCTCTCCCTTTCCCTTATTCTGTTCGCTTTTTGGTGCCTACATAGATCAGCTCGCTCTGCGCTTTGTACGTGTCGGTAAAGAGCAGTGTCTTTTCCACCACTGTATCCCCCACGTATTTCACGCGGTAGCTTTCTACCTTATAGCCGTCAGCGGCCTTCCGCGCCACATACTCTTCATCCGTGTAGGTGACGTAGGTCTGCTTGGTGTCCTTCACATATTCCGGCTCGGTAGGGGCAGACAAGACTTCCACCGTTGTGCTTTGCAACTCATAGCGCACATCGTCCCCAAGGCTTTCGCCGTAGATGGACACCTTGGCAATCAAGCGCTTGCGGTTGCTGGGGTCGCTCTGCACAGAGGCAACGATGTAGATCTTGCTGTCTGTGTTGTTCTTGAACACCAGATCAATCTTGCGGTTGCCTTCCCAATACACGGTAGCATCTTCGCCGTAATTGGCGTAGGACACGGCTTTCGAGTGGGGTTCCCGGTCAACGATCTCCAGCCCTGCCACCACCGCCGCCTGATACAGGGTGGTACTGGCCTGGCAGGTACCGCCGCCGACGCCCATCACTTCCGTGCCATAGGCGTATTCGATGGCTTCATAGAAACCGTTCGCCAAGGTGCGCTTACCGACCACACTATTGAAGGAGAACTTACTGCCCGCATCCAGCACGTAGCCGGAAATGAGCTCGAAGCACCGCCGAATATTGTTCGTGCGGTTCTCGGAAGACTTACTGCTGATGGGCGTATACACGGACGCCCGCAGAGTGTACTGCTTTTTCAGGTCTTCCGTGGTCACGGTGGCGGCAATGGTATCGGGTTCAATTTCCACATCGCCGCTCTCCATGGAGGAAACCATCTGATACAGCTTGGTCTTCAGCGGCTCAATGTCCAGCGTGCGGCCTTCCACTTCATCTTGGAAGGTAAAGGGATACGTCAGTGACGGATCGAAGCTCAACAAGTAAGCATCCGTCGGTGCGCGGTAGACAAGGTTTTTAATTTCATTCAGCACACTGTCCACCACAGAGGTATCGCCGCCGGGGGTTGCCGTATAGCCTTCATAAGGCGTCACCATCAGCTGTTCCATGGCTTCCTGCCGCTCGTAAACATCGCCCGTATGACCCTGTGCCCAGGCTTCGTTCATGATGTCTGCCACGTCTACCGTCATGCCAAGCTGGCTGGCCGTCAGGGTGGTAACTACCTGCCCCTGATAGGTCAGATTCACGTACCAGGAATCATTGCGGTTCTGCGCTTGCGCCGTCACGGCGTTCACGCCCTCTTCTGCCGTCATGCCGCCAAGGTTGATGCCATCTACATAAACGCCTTGGCAGAAGACATTATCATAGGCGGTAACCGCCGCGCGCACCTGTGCATCCTGATGATAATAGTACCCGCCTACCGCAAGGCCAATCACCAGCACCGCCGCCACCAGAATCACAATCCAGTTGCGATTGCCTTTGGGCGGCTCATTTCCGCCGCCCATATGGCCAGGCGCGTTCGGACGCTTGGGTGGAACATAGCCGCTGGTCATCTGGAAGTTCGATTGATTGCCCCGCTGATTGGTGCCGTAGTTGGGCTGCTGTACCTGCTGATACACAGGCTGATGGTTGAATCCGCCCTGTCCCTGTGCCGCATAAGCATTGTTGGACGGCTGCTGGGCGTAACCCTGTTGCTGATAATGCTGTCTTGGTGCCGCCTGTCCTGTGCTCTGTGCATTCTGATAACCCGCCTGAGCCTGCGGCTGATAATAGGACGGCGTCGATGACCGCACCGGCTGAGAAGATTGATGGGACGGCTGCTGGGCGGGCTGTGCCTGTGCCACTCTCTGCACAGGTTGCTGATAATGCTGAACAGGCATGGCCTGCGCAGGCTGCTGGGACTGCTTCTGCACCGCCTGGTTCTGGGCTGGTTGCTGAGCAGACTGACTGCTGTGGGAAACGTAATTGCTCTGCTGAGCATAAGCAGAAGAGCTTCCGCCCAGCGTTCCCTGATGAGACGGAGGATAAGCCGTACTCGCCGTTTTCTTTTCCTGCGGCGCCTGCGCAACGGGTTCACTGCTGTTCAGGCGTGAAGATTGCGTGCGCCGCCTTGGCTGTGTGTAACCACTGTTCGTCAAACCTCTGAGCCTCCTTTCATCAGGCAATCGTAGTATTTTTTCTGTTGCTCCATAGCCTGGAGCAGTGCGTTGTAATCTTGTTCCCGATGGGTCCATGCGTCATTGGTGCATCCAGGCAAGCCGTGGTGATCTCCTTCTTGGTGGAAATCGCTTCCGCCCGTCACCAGGAGTCCCAATCGACGTGCCATGTGATCCAGTTGGGTATAGCCTTTGGCTTCTGCCGAAGGGTGGTACACTTCTACGCCCATCAGCCCCTGCGTCTGCCATTCGCCAAGCAGTACAGACAGCGCTTGTTCGCCCAGTCCCATGAGCCTTGGATGTGCCATCACCGGCACAAAGCCGCTGTCCCGCATAAGTTTCAGGGCATCTCGCAGGAAGAGCCGTTCCCCTGCTACATAGCAGGAACAGCCATCGCCCAGATATCGCTGAAATGCTTCGGTCACGCTGTGCACATAGCCTTTTTCCACCAGCATGCGGGCAATGTGAGGGCGTCCCACACTGCCGCGACAGGATGCGAACAATTCCTGCTTGTCCAGATCCATGCCCTTCTCCCTAAGGAGCGCCAGCATCTGTCGTGCGCGGTCAACCCGCGCTTCGGAAAGACGCGTCACCTCGTGATGCAAGGGGGTATCCTTGGTCAGGCCATAGCCCAGCAGATGCATGTTTTTGCGGTCTGCCATGCTCATTTCCACACCTTGCAGCACACGAGCAGGATGCTCCTGCTCCCCCAGCTGATCGTATCCGCCGAAGGTATCGTGATCGGTGATGGCCATGACATCAATACCCATGGAATAGACTTTTTCCACCAGCTCCGACGGAGAAAGTACCCCGTCAGAGCCGGTGGAATGAAGATGAAGATCAATCTTCATGGATATTACTCATTTCCGGAAATATGGCTGAAGGACATGACGTCTGCAGGAATCTCCGGCTTATCGCCATCAGAAGCAGGCTTCTCTTCTTCCTTCTCAGGCTGAGGAATCGGAGCTTCATGCTGGGGCTTATCATCGTCCAGACCTTCGGGAATACTGCCGGTTTCCATCAGTGCCACAAACTCAGCACGGCTGACCGTATCCTGCTTGAGCAGGGTGTCCACCAGCTGATCCATGCGGTCGCGATGCTCACGGAGCACCTGCTTTGCGCGCTCGTAGCATTCTGCCAGCATACGGCGAACCTCGGCGTCAATCTCCGCGGCCACCTGCTCGGAATACTCACGGTTCTGGCCAAACTCCATGCCCACGAACACTTCCTGGTCGCTTCCCAGGTAGACCGTTCCCAGCTTGTCGCTCATGCCGAACTGGGTCACCATCTTGCGGCACATTTCCGTAGCACGCTTCAGGTCAGAAGAAGAACCGGTGTAGATTTCCTCCAGCACCACTTCTTCTGCCGCGTGGCCGCCCAGCATCATGCAAACCTGATCCATCAGCTGAGAACGGCTCAGGTTGTCATGCTCTTCTCCGGGCAGTGCCAGCGTATGGCCGGCCGCCTGTCCGCGAGGAACGATGGTAATCAGATGCACCTCATCACAGCCGGGCAGGAAATGTCCCACCAGGGCATGGCCGCTCTCATGAATGGCCACCATGCGCTTGTCAGACTCACTAACCTTGTGACTGCGCTTTTCAGGACCCATCTGCACCCGGGCAATGGCATCAATCAGCAACTGCTGGGTGATTTCCTTGCTCCGTGAACGTGCCGCCAGGATGGCAGCCTCATTCATCACATTTTCCAGCTCAGCGCCCGTAGCGAAAGGCACACGCTTGGCAATGTTCCGCAGATCCACGTCACTTGCCAGGGGCTTGCCCTTGCTGTGCACCTTCAGGATAGCCACGCGGCCGTCAATATCGGGATAGTTGACCGTGACCTGACGGTCGAAACGGCCGGGACGCAGCAGAGCGGGATCCAGAATATCGCGGCGGTTGGTGGCAGCCATGACGATAACGCCTTCATTGATGGCGAAGCCGTCCATTTCCACCAGCAGCTGATTCAGGGTCTGCTCACGCTCGTCGTGACCGCCGCCGAGGCCTGCACCGCGGTGACGACCCACAGCGTCAATCTCATCGATGAAGACGATGGACGGTGCGGCCTTCTTGGCCTGGTCGAACAGGTCGCGAACACGGCTGGCGCCGACGCCGACGAACATTTCCACAAAGTCAGAACCGGAGATGGAGAAGAAGGGCACGCCTGCTTCTCCCGCTACAGCCTTGGCCAGCAGGGTTTTGCCCGTGCCGGGAGGTCCTACCAGCAGAACGCCCTTGGGGATGCGGGCGCCCATCTCGATGTAGTGCTTGGGATTGCGCAGGAAGTCAACCATCTCCTGCAGTTCTTCCTTCTCCTCATCGGCACCGGCCACATCAGCAAAGGTGACCTTGTTCTTGCCGGGCTCCTGCATGCGAGCACGGCTCTTGCCGAAGCTCATGACCTTGCCGTTGCCGCCGGCCTGGCCGCGCATGATCAGGTACCAGAACAGCAGGAAGATCACAGAGATGACGATCATGGGCAGGAACTCCGCCCACACCGAGGTCTGCACAGGAGCACGATACTCCACGGTAAAGCTCAGATCCTTCACCGTGATCTCGTCCAGGGACTTGCCCTGCTTATTGGCCTCCATCTGGCGAACGGTTTCGATAAAGTCACTGCCGATGGTGGTTTCAAAGTCGTACTGCTTATCAGGGAAATAAGACGAAGGCACGGTGGTGTTGGTCTTCAAGCCCACCAGAGATGTGCCGCGGATCGCAACCCGGCCGACTTCGCCGTTTTCGATCATCTGCAACAGCTGGGGATACTCGATGCGCTTGTTCTCTTCAAAGCTCATGCTGTTGTTCAGCAGGATGGCAATGATCAGGAACGCCGCGATGACAATCGCATAGCCCACCAAGCCCCGTGAAGATTTCTTCAAAATGTTGTCCTCCTTCGGTCAGACAAGCGTTCTTTACTCCTCGCCGCCGTAGATGCGGGGGCTGAGCACGCCGATTTCCGGCAGATTGCGGTACTTCTCATCGTAGTCCAGGCCATAGCCCACCACGAATTCGTCAGGAATTTCAAAGCAGGAATAGTCTGCCTTCAGATCCACACGGCGGCGGGCGGGCTTATCCAGCAGGGTAGCAATCTTGATGGAGGCGGCGCCGCGATCCTTCAGCATATTCTTCAGGTAGCTCAGGGTGATGCCGGAGTCCACAATATCTTCCACGATCAGCACATCCGAGCCGGTAATATTAACGCTCAGATCCTTGATGATCTTCACCACGCCCGTGGTTTCAGTGGAACGGCCGTAGCTGGAAACCAC
>CAVBFK010000060.1:0-3220 GCA_963594395.1 Lachnospiraceae bacterium | reverse complement strand
TGTACTGCTCCTTGGTCAAGGAAGCTTTGATCTTTTCAGGCGTACGGCGCACGTCGGTAGGACGGATGGCCTCGTGGGCGTCCTGCGCATTCTTCTTGCCCTTGTATTCGATGGGCTTTTCGGGCAGATATTCCGGTCCGAAGCGTTCGGGAATGTAGGCGCGCAATGCGGTCATGGCCTCTTCACTGATGCGGACGGAGTCGGTACGGATGTAGCTCACAATACCCTGTGTGCCTTCGCCCTCGATATCTACGCCTTCATACAGCTGCTGAACCACCTGCATGGTTTTGGCGGTGGTGAAGCCAAGCTTGCGGCTGGCTTCCTGCTGCAGGCTGGAAGTCGTGAACGGCGCGGCCGGTGTCTTGCGCTTTTCAGCACGCTTGATGCCGGTGACGGTGAAGTGAGCATCCTTAATGCGCTTTACGGCTGCTTCTGCCTCGGCGGCGTTGGTGATCTGCGCCTTCTGGCCGTCCAGCGTGGACAATTTTGCCTGGAAGTGCTGCTTCCGGCCATGCGCCTGAGGCATGAGCATCTTCGCCGTTACATCCCAATATTCTTCGGGAATGAAAGCCTCGATGTCTTCCTCGCGCATAACGACCATGCGGGTCGCAACGGACTGCACGCGGCCGGCAGACAGACCCTTTTTGACCTTGGCCCACAAAAGCGGGCTGATCTTATAGCCGACCAGACGATCCAGCACGCGGCGTGCCTGCTGGGCATCCACCAACTGCATATTCAGGGGACGCGGATTTTTGATAGCGTTCTGAATTGCCTGCTTGGTCACTTCATGAAACTCAATGCGGCAAGGCGTGGTGGTATCCACGTTGAGGATCTGACCCAGATGCCAGGAAATTGCTTCACCTTCGCGGTCAGGGTCAGTTGCGAGCAGAATCTGCGAAGCGTTTTTTGCTTCTTTGCGGATTCTGCTCAAAATGTCGCCGCGGCCGCGGATGGTGATGTACTTTAATTCAAAGTCGTTGTCCACGTCCACACCGATCTGCGATTTAGGCAGATCGCGAACGTGTCCCTGCGAAGCCTCCACCTTGTAGCCTTTGCCAAGAAACTTGGTAATGGTTCGTGCCTTGGCGGGAGATTCCACAATGATAAGCTTTTGCTTTGCTGTTGCCATTGGTATCCTGCCTCCGAAATAAAATCGTTAAATTCTTATGTACATTTTTCCGGGAAGGGAGCGAATCAGCCCCATGAGCTGCAGCATGGTCAGCGTTCCTGATAGTTCCGAAACGGAAAAGCCTGTTTCTGCCGCAAGCTGATCAAAGGATTTTTCCTCCCCTGTCACAGCTTTCAAAACCGTGCGCTGCGTTTCTGTCAGCGGAGGGAGAACCTTCTTGGCTTCCTCTTGCTTTACGCGCGTGTCCCCTGCCCAGCCCATATCCGAAAGAATATCGGCGGAAGTGGTGAAATAGTTGGCGCCTTCCCGCAACAGCTGGTGCGCGCCTGCTGCCCAATCGGTATCGATTTTCCCGGGATAAGCGTAGACCTCGCGTCCTTGATCCAGGGCGTGCTGTACGGTATGCATGCTGCCGGAATTTTTCCTGCATTCCATCATGATGACGGCCTTGCTTACTCCGGACAGAATCCTGTTTCGCACAGGAAAGTGATGCGGCAAGGCCGGTGTCCCGGGCGGATATTCGCTCAAAAGAACGCCATCCTGTTCCAGAAGACGCTTTTTCAGCGGAGCGTTTTCCACGGGATAATCAATATCCAAACCGCACCCAAGCACGGCGGCCGTGGGACTTCCGCCTTCCAGGCACCCCTGATGGGCGGCCGCATCAATCCCCAGCGCCATGCCGCTGACAATCGTCACCCCTGCCTCGCTCAGCTCTTTGGCTAGCTTGACCGTTGCCTGAATGCCGCTTGGCGAGGCTTTTCTGGAACCTACCACGGTGATGCACTTGCCGTCCAGGCAATCGGGATTTCCTCGGTAGAACAGCGCCAGCGGCGGATCAGAAATCTGGCGGAGAAGCTCAGGATAATGACTGCTGTCTGGCTGAAGAACGCCGATATTGTGCTCCTGTAAGGTCAGCATAAGGTGATGCATGGCGTCACGGCTTGCACTGGCCTTCAGCTTTTGCAGATGCTCTGATGGAATGTAGTCTTGCAGAGCATCTGTTCCATTGGTCATTAGGGCTTCATACACCGCTTCGGCACTGCCGAAATCGTTCAGCAGATTACTAAAACAGCCATAGGAAAGCCGCCCGCCGGCCAGCCATGCGATGCATCCGTCTTCCCGTGTGTACCGCACGTCCGCCGCACCTCCTAAGCCTTTGAAAGGATGAACGAAAAGAAATCATGATGCAAATTCCTTAAAGAAAACACATTCAAGGAATCATGGCACATGCTAACACAGTTCGTTCAAAAAATCAACGTTTCTTTTTTCGCCTTTCATCCCGCAGGGCGCATCTTTCCTTGACAAAGCCTATGGAAACGCATAGAATACCTATGTTTGAAACGTGGAATGAAAGGAGGACGATTCTGTGTTTCGACGCATATTCGCCCTGCTGTGTACGGTATTGCTTCTTTTCCCTACTGCGGTTTCTCTTGCAGAGGGATTTTCAGTAGAAACCAGCGGCCTGACTGATGCACAGAAGCTGGTTCGGGGCTACGATGCCGATGAAGGATACATCTACGTCAATTACGGCCGTTATCCTTACGAGGCAGACGGCACCATTGCCCCCGTGCTCTGGCGGGTGCTTGGCGTGGATGAAGACGGCTGGGCACTGCTCCTGACAGAATACGTCATCGACTTTGCCATGTACAATACGGAAAAGGTCAACATTTACGAGTGGAAGGGCAACACCATTTACCACACGCTGAATGAGACCATGCGGGAGCAGATGTTCACCGACGAAGAGCTGACCGCTGTCCGCTATTCCGAGGAAAAGGGCTGGCTGTATTACCTGGACAACGAGGACTACCGCAATACGGCGTATGGTTTCCGCCATTGGCAGTTGAAGCCGCAAAAGGAACGTTGCTGTCAGCCGACGCCCTATGCCATGACGCACCCGGAAGCCTGGCAGGACAAGAGCAACGGTTGCACATGGTATTTCTCTACGGGTATTCCGCGGCGCGGCTATCATAACCTGATCGGCTATGACGGCCATACTTCTACCGCCGCTAACAACCGATACGGCGGTGTGCGCTGTGCCTGCAAGCTGGATCTCAGCATGCTGAGCAACGTTTCCGGCAGCGGCACCAAGGA
>CAVBFK010000059.1:0-2676 GCA_963594395.1 Lachnospiraceae bacterium | reverse complement strand
ATTATTGGCAGTGCATGCGAAGGGTCCAGGGGCGACCGCAAAGCCCCTGGAATAATGGGCATAAACTCGTTTTGTTCCATACGACAAGTTTGCTATCCATCAATAGAGATTTCGCCTTGCGAGGCGAGCAGGGGCTTTCCGGTCGCCCCTGCACCCTTCGGAGTGCACTCCCTTTAAGGAGTTCTTTTCCAAAGCCTTTTGCACTTTATGCACACAAAAAAGAGCAGACGCCCTGCAACGAGCGTCTGCTCCTTTGATTTGCTTATGCTTCCGTAGTAGCTTCCTCTTCCTTGGGAGCTTCTGCAGAAGTCTCCTCTGCCTTCGGGGCTTCCTCTGCGGAGGCAGCTTCCTCCACCTGCTTGCCCACCAGGCCGCCGGCGGCGACCATCTGCAGCATCTTGGGGATATCCAGACTGGTAGCGGCCTTGATGGCCTCGAAGGACTGCATCATGGAGCCGGTCATATCCCGGGTAAGACCCGTAGCGGCACCCTCGCCGAAGAGGATGATCTTGTCCGTCTTGGCCAAGGGCTCGCCAATGGCGCGCGCCACTTCAGGCAGCTTGTTGATGACCATTTCCAGCATGGCGGCCTGGCCGTACTGCTGCATGGCTTCTGCCTTGCGCTGGATGGCTTCTGCCTCGGCGCGGCCCTTCAGCTCGATGGCCTCGGCTTCCTTCTGGGAAGTGTAGAGGGCGGCGTCTGCCACCGCCTGGCGCTCGAACTTTTCGGCTTCTGCCTTGGCAATGCGGGCGTCCTTCTCGGCTTCTGCCTGCTCACGGACTTCCACGTTCAATCGTTCACGCTCGATTTCCACCTGCTGACGCTTCAGCTCGGTTTCCTTCTCCAAACGGGTCAGCTCGGCGGCGGCGTGCTCGGCTTCGAAAGTCTTGCGGACGCGTTCCTTCTCGATATCGAAGGCGGTTTCTGCCTTGGCGCGCTCCTGCTCGGTTTCAATCTTGTAGGCGGCCTCGCGGAGCTTCAGATCCTTATCCTGCTCGGCGATATTGGCCTGAGCCTCCACTTCCGCCTTGTGGCCTTCCTGCTCGGCCTTGGCGCGGGCGATTCGGGCATCGCGCTGCTTGTCCACAATGTTCTGCTGGGACATGGTGTCGATGACCGCGCCGTCCTTGTCGGAGAAGTTCTGGATGGTCATGTTGATGATCTCCAGACCCATGTTGCCCATGTCCGCCATAGCGGCCTTGATGGACTCCTGGGCGAACTTATCGCGATTCTGCACCAGCTCGGAGATGGTCATCTGGCCGATGATCTCGCGCATGTTGCCTTCCAGCACGTCCTTGGCCAGAGACTTGATCTGCTCGGCATCGTAATGCAGCAGCTGCTCGGCGGCGGTGGCGATGGACAGGTCGTCCGAACCGATCTTGATATTGGCCACAGCGTCTACCACCACGGAGATGTATTCCTTGGTGGGCACGGGCTGGGCGGTGCGGATATCCACCTGCATCAGGCACATATCCAGCTTATCGATTTTTTCGATGGCAGGGATGTAGAAGGTAGCGCCGCCGCGGACGATGCGGTAGCCGAACCGCTTGGTGGCGGTGGTGCCGTCAGGGTTGCGCACCTTGTAGTTATGCCGCACCAGACCGGAAACGATCAGCGCCGTATCCGGCGGGGCAATGACGTAGCGGGGCAGCAGCTTGATGAGCAAAACCAGGATCACGATGCCGATGGGAATCCAGTACCAATACTGGCTCAGCATGGTGGCAAAATTGGTCATGACGATCCCTCCTTTGGTAGTCGATGAGCCTCTACGAGAAGTGTATCATGCCGTACAATATTTGTAAAGAAGGGGAGATTGTAAAATATACTTCTATGTTCTGCGGAATGTAGCGTAAACTTTCAGGCAGTAGAAAACCCCCACCCTCTGCCGCAGCAGGGGATGGGGGGTTGTGTTCTTCAAAGGCGTACTGTTACTTCGTCACCTTACTGCCGTAGCTGCCGGAGGTATCGGACACAATGTCCTTATCTTCCTTGGCACGGGAGGTGGCGCGGCGCTCGTTAAGCATCTTCAGGAACTTCTCCTCATCGATGGGCAGGGAGACGGTCTCGCCCGTCCAGCCGGAAAGGTGAATGGCGTTGGACAGCATCAGGCCGCGGATGCCTTCCCGGCCGTCTGCAATGAGGGGCGTGCCGTGGAGAATCTTCCCGGCAAAGGCATTCAGCACTGCCACGTGCTGTTCGTTCTTCCCGTCGGTCTCCACAGGGACGCGCTCCACCGGCGGCTTGGCAAAGCCCTTGTCGCAGGTGACGCACCATTCCCGCTCGTCCACACCCAGCTTGTCATAAATCAGCTCGTTATTCTCGCAAATCAGGCGGCCCTTGGTGCCGGTAATCTCCAGGCGATTGGTGCCGGGAGCGTCGCCGGTGGTGGTGATGAACACACCCGTTGCGCCGTTTTCAAACTCAAGGTAGGCGGTGACATCGTCTTCCACCTCGATGTCGTGCCACTTGCCCTCGTGGGTAAAGGCATGCACCTTCACCGGCAGGCCGCACAGCCACTGGAGCAGGTCCAGCTGATGGGGGCACTGGTTCAGCAGCACGCCGCCGCCCTCGCCGTCCCAGGTAGCACGCCACGCGCCGGAATCATAGTAGAACTGGGTGCGGTACCAGTCGGTCACAATCCAGTTCATGCGCTTAATGTCGCCCAGCACGCCGCCG
>CAVBFK010000058.1:0-2615 GCA_963594395.1 Lachnospiraceae bacterium | reverse complement strand
GCTGCAATACAAGTCTACTTCAAGAGAAGGGACTGCGAAGGGTGCAGGGGCTTTCCGGTCACCCCTGCACCCTTCAGTGCACTAATTTTGAGAAATTCTCTTCCGTCTCTTTTAAGCTGCAATGCAAGTCTACTTCAAGAGAAGGGACTGCGAAGGGTCCAGGGGCGATCGCAAAGCCCCTGGAATACAGGAAACGCATTCTTAGTTCCATACGGAAAGCTTGTCTGCAAGCACATCAACAGAAAAATTACTCTGCCTTTACCAGCCGCACCACATTCCAGCTCAGCGCAGGAAGCGTCATGGTCAGATGTCCGCCATCCATCACGCCGCCGGGACCCTTGGTGGGGGCAACCTCATCAGGATTGGCCTCCGTGTTTACCGCGTGCACATCATCATGATGGAGCAGAATGTGCTCATCAATCTTCAGCTTGCCAAAGGCACGGAGATCCGCGGAAAGCTGTACATCCTCTGTCTGATCACGGTTGACCATGAAGAGGGTGACACTGCCGTCTTCGGCCAGCGTGGCCGCCGTGGAAACCACAGGCACATCGTCATAATCCTTGGAGGAATACACGGGGCTGTGCATAATGGGACGGAGCGCCGTACCGCGGCCGTAGCGGGAGGCATGCATCAGGGGATAGAAGATGGTCTGTGCCCATGCGCCGCCGTTGTTGTTGGTCATGATGGGTGCAATGACGTTGACCAGCTGGGCCATGCAGGCGATCTTCACACGATCTGCATTGTTTAGGAAGGTAATCAGCATAGCGCCAACCAGCAGGGCATCTTCAAAGTTGTAGATATCCTCCAGCAGGGGCAGGGCACGGTTCCACTTGCCACGCTTCCAAACTTCCTTGTCCTGCTCATTGGAGTGGTACCATACGTTCCACTCGTCAAAGGAAAGATTCAATTTCTTGTTGGTGCGCATCTTCCCGCCAACGGCATCACAGATGGAAACAACCGTCTTAATGAATGCATCCAGATCCATGGTGCTGGCCAGGAAGTTGGCGGTGTCGCCGGTGGGGTTCTGGTAGTAGCGGTGCAGGCTCACATAATCGATGTCGTTGTAGCACTCGGAGAGCATCTCGTATTCCCAGGTGCCGAAAGGTGGGCATGTTCCGGCCGGAAGAGCCGCAGGCAACCACCTCAATGCTGGGGTCTGTCCACTTCATGAGCTTGGCGGCCTCGCAGGCAACACGGCCGTATTCCGTGGCTGTGCGGTGTCCCATCTGCCACGGACCGTCCATTTCGTTGCCCAAGCACCACAACTTGATGTTCAGCGGATCCTTGGCACCGTTGTGGATGCGCAGGTCACTCCAGTAACTGCCGGAGGGATGGTTGGCATACTCCACCACATTGCGGGCGGCGTCAGGACCGCGGGTGCCCAGGTTAACGGCATACATCAGCTGCGTGTCCGTAGCCTTTGTCCAGCGATCAAATTCGTGTAGACCCACTTCGTTGGTTTCCGTGGTGAACCAGGCCAGATCCAGCTTCTGCGGACGATTTTCCACAGGACCGATGCTGTCTTCCCAGTTGAAGCCGGATACAAAGTTGCCGCCGGGGTAGCGAACCACGGAGATTCCCAGCTTCCGCACCAGATCAATCACGTCCTTGCGGAAACCGTTCGCATCGGCGGTAGGGTGACCGGGCTGATAAATGCCGCCGTAAACAGCACGGCCCAGGTGCTCGATAAAGGAACCGTATACGCGCGGATCGACTTTGCCAATGGCAAAATCCCGATCCATGATCAGGGTTGCCTGCTTCATAAAATGGACACTCCTCTTCAATTAACGTTGTCGCGATGCCAACTCCATGCCGCAATCGCTTTATGCCGTCATGATAGCATAAAGCCGCAAAAACCGCAAGATGCTTCTAAACGAATAACAAAATTTATCGACTTGGAAGATACATTTCTTTTTCCATCGTGTCCCCAATGAAAGTTTCGGGAAAAGAGGAGAACGCGAGAGGGGAGATAACCGCTTTTCAAAGCGGTTTCTCCCCTCTCGCAAAACAGATGTTTATTTTTTCTTCGCAGGCCTGCGGATGAAGCGCATGAGCTGGAATTGGGCTTTCTGCAAGGGTTGCAGGCTGTTGAACAGAATCTGCCACGAGGTGCGAAGCTGTTCGATCTCTTCATCTACAGGAACGATTTTGCCGTAGTAGACGTGCGCCATGAGAACGCCCACGGAAGCCAGCTTGGCAGGAAGCAGGTGCGTGTCATCCAGGCGGCGGGTGTATGCCATGGGCGATTCACCGGTGCGGATCGGCATCTTCTTCACCGCCAGAATGTCCTGAATGGCTTGAATCCATAGGTCGAATTTTTCTTGCGGGTCGGTTGCCTTGTCCGCCATGCGGCCAGGCTGTACGGCCAGGAAGCGGAGCACAGCCAGGGCAATCAACGCAAGCACCAACAATAGCCATAGCCACCATAGGGACGGCGAAGCAGGCGGATCTTGATCGATTTCCGGCGTTTCATCGCTTTCCGGGGTGGGGGTGGGCTCATCCTCATCATCGTCAGACTCGGTTTCCGTGGATTCCGGCGGGTTCGTAGGCTCATCCTCGGGATTTTCCTGATCTTCCGGCTCCGGCGTCGGGGTGGGTTCGTCTGACTCCTCTTC
>CAVBFK010000057.1:0-18821 GCA_963594395.1 Lachnospiraceae bacterium | reverse complement strand
GTGGTATAAGGATGATGCTTCTCTCCCAGGAAAATATCCTCCACCGTGCCGTCCTCTACGATTTCACCAGCATACATAACGGCGACTGTGTCGCACATCTGTGCAATGATGCCAAGATCATGGGTTATCATGATCATGGAGGTTCCCATCTTTTCTTTCAGTTCCTCCATCATGGCAAGCACCTGTGCCTGAATTGTCACATCCAATGCCGTAGTCGGTTCATCAGCAATCAGCAGTTCAGGATTCAATGCCAGGGAAATGGCAATCACCACACGCTGTTTCATGCCGCCGGAAAACTGATGCGGATATTCTGTCTTGCGATTAGCAGGAATGCCAACCAGTTCGAACATTTCGTCAACACGTTTGTCAATTTGTTCCTTGGTCAGCCCTGCCTCGTTGTGAAGCTCCAGAATTTCAGCCACCTGCTTACCAACAGGGATAACAGGATTCAGGCTGGTCATGGGATCCTGAAAGATCATGGAAATCGTTTTGCCGCGGTAAGCGCGCATTTCTGCTTCGCTTAATTTGGTTAGATCATTTCCTTCAAAAGAGATCTTTCCGGAAGTCATTTTGCCGACGTTCTTAGGCAGCAGCCGAAGAATACTCAAAGCAAGTGTTGTCTTGCCTGCACCTGTCTCACCAACGAGCCCAAGTGTTTCACTCTTATTCAGGTGAAGGGAAACATCGTTAACCGCTTTCACAACACTTTCTTCGGTTTTGTACTCGACGCTAAGATGCTCAATTTCCAGCAGTTTTTCCTTGTCCATGTTGTTTCCCTCCTTACTTCTTCATTTTGGGATCCAGCGCGTCCCGAAGACCATCGCCTACCAAGTTGAGCGACAAGGCACTGATCAAGATGGCAAGACCTGGGAAAATCACGAGATACGGATAGTTACGCATGAATTCTCTGCCTTCAGAAAGCATTGCGCCCCATTCTGGTGTCGGAGATTCAATACCGAGGCCAATGTAGCTCAGGCCTGCAATAGCGAGAATCGTAATAGCGAGATTCAGTGTTGCCTGCACAATGATAGGACCCAGCGCATTGGGAATGATGTGCTTCAGGAGAATTCTTCCTGCACTCGTACCGCAGGCATGAGCCGCTTCTACATATTCCTGATCGCGGATAGGCAAGATAGCGGAACGGAAGATTCTTGTGAAGCCAGGAACAACACCCACGACACATGCAATGCCCAAGTTCACAATGCCGCCGCCGATGGAAGCAACAATGCAGATAGCCATCAGGTTGAAAGGAAGCGCATAAAAGACGTCCATCACACGCATGATCACATTGTCAACCCAGCCGCCGTAATAGGCTGCAATCGATCCGAACAGTGCACCCAGCACTGTGGAAATCGAGATGATGCATAATGATGCAACCAGAGAAATACGTGCGCCATACACAATGCGTGCCAGTACATCCCGTCCGTATTGATCCGTACCAAAGGGATGTTCCCAGGACGGTTCTTGAAGACGGTCAGAAATGTGCTGCGTAATGGCGTCTTCCTGATAGTCAAAGAACAAATCGCAGGTTGCCACCATAATAAGTAGGAGAACAAACATTACAAGACCGACCATGGCCATTTTGTTCTTCGCAAACCGCTTGCAAATGCCACCAAACTGGCTTCTTTTCCGATAAACTTCGCCTGTTGTGGGCGATACGATCACTTTTGCCATGGTTTATGCCTCCTTCTTGCGACGCTTTGTGACATACTGAGATTTCAGCCGAGGGTCAATGTATACATACAACACATCCACCACCAGGTTGGTAAGACCGACAGCAATGGCAATAAACAGAACCTCACCCATAACCATGGGAACATCCAGCTGGCGCAGAGACGTTACTGCCAGAGAGCCCAAGCCGGGAATGGTGAACACGTTTTCCGTAATCACCGTGCCGCCAATTAGCCCTGCGAAATCCATGCCAATGACCGTGATGATAGGAAGCAGTGCATTGCGCAGAGAGTGGCGGAGAATAACCTGTTTTTCAGTGCATCCCTTAGCACGTGCCATCTTAATGTAGTCAGCGCCGATAACGTCCAACATGCTGGAGCGTGTCATTCGAACAAGGGAGGCTATCGATGTGGCAGCCATGGTTACCCACGGGAGAATATATCCCTTGATGGAGCCGGCGCCAGTTGCGGGGAGCCAATGAAGCGTTAAGGAGAAGAAAAGAATCAGCATAGTGCCCAGCCAGAACCCAGGAATGGAGGAAAGAACCAAGGCGCCCACCTGAGTTACATTGTCCAGTGCAGAGTACTGTTTCACGGCAGAAATAACGCCGATGGGCAAACCGATCAAAATCGTCAGAATCATGGAGCCCAATGCCAGGGTCATTGTCTGGGGAAGGCGTGACATCAGTTCATCTACCACGGACAACTTAGTACGCCATGAAATGCCGAAGTCACCATGCAGGGCATCGCTGATGTAGTTGAGGTAGCGTGTCCAAAATGGTTGATCCAGTCCCATCTCTTGGCGCAGTGCCGCAAGTGCTTCAGGGGTTGCCTTTGTACCCAGAATAATTTCTGCCGCGTCACCCGGAGACAGATCCAGCAACGCGAAGACCAGCAGGGAAATTCCCAAAACAACTGGTATCATTAGCAGCAATCTCTTCCCAATGTACTTCAGCATTTTCATTCCTCCTATGGATACAGGTTGACATAGTGCCATAAAACTAGTAAACTATGTCTGTTCGGTGTTGAACGTGTTCAACATTGAACATGTTCAACATTATAACGTACGATTGAAATTTGTCAATCATGCTTATGCATAAATACACAATAAAAACAACGAACGAGGAAAATGCAATGACGCACATCACTCACATGCCCCCGGCAGCAGAAACCATTTTCATATCAGCCATGGATTTGTTCCGGAAGAATGGCTACTCCAATACCAACGTCCGGCAGATTGCCGAGCAGGCTAATCTTAGTTTAGGTTTGGTGAACCATTACTTCGAGAGTAAGCGGAATCTGGGCTATGTGGTGCTGAAAGCTTTGATTCGCTATGTGGTTGTAGAGACTGAGCACTGTTTGGAAGAGCAACTTGAAAACACGCTTCTGTTAGATGCTGCAGAGACGCGGGCTGTTAATATCTATCTAAGCAAAGGACCTTTCCGACAATTTTATCTGGATACGTTGGAGGAAGATATTTTCTTTCACTACCTAGAAAATCTTCCTTCCTGCGTTTTGGAACAATTTCAAAAGACCTATGGATTCAGTATTTCCCGAGATATGGCATTGCTGTATGGCCGCTATGTACCGTACATGATTGAAAAAACGCTGGTGCTGAAAAAAGCAGAAGGCCTTTTCACCAGCATCAGTGAAGAGGATGTTCCTTATCATATTTTTTCATCCACGTATTCCAGCTATATTTCTCAGGATATTTTGACGGAAACAGACAAGCAAGCAAGGCAAATTGTGCCGCATATTCTGGAAAAACTCGCCCCTGTTCCGTCTATGGATGTTTTGAAGAAGCTTGATCTTTCTGACTTGGACAATTGAGAAAAACATCGAGACTGCTTTTTCTGTCAGTCTCGATGTTTTCATATGCAATCCTACATTTTTTCGCATTTTTGTTCTAGAAGTCTGATTCCATTTAGAACCATTGGGCTTTCTTTTCGATCGTGCAAGAATGGTATTCCTTATCCGAATCATCAGAGACACTCTCGATGCGGTTAATAACTTTCCAATGTGCCGAGCATTTTCTGCACTTCTGTCAGCCGCACCAGAAATCTTCCGCCGCCGGAGGTAACAGCCAAGGTATAGTAGTCATCGTATGTCTGGTAGGTGACCGTTTCTGCCTCGCCTGTGCGGTAGGTAAACGTGATTTCTGCCAGGAGATCGCCGCCCATTTCATTCATGGCAGACTTGGAGAAGGACAGGCCAATGATAGATGCGTAGCATGAAGAAAATTGATCCTGAGTCAGGGAGTGATCATTGAGCGACCATGCCTGGCCAAGATTATCGTCATCGTTTTCATACTCGATACCCAGCAGATAATCTGCGTCCTTCGTATGCACAAGGGCTTGATGAATACTGTAAACAGGAATCAATGCCACATAGCGATCCAACAATGTATTCAAGCCGGCATTTCCTGCAAAGGCAATTTGCGTACGACTGATGGTATAGATGTCCCCCGTTTTATCCATGCGGACATAAACCGTGCCGTTGCCTGCATCGTTGCCAATATGAATATCGCGAATGGTTCCATCCTGGAAGGAAGCAATCAGGCGCTTAGGCTGATCTAACCCATATTGCGCCAGTCCGTCCATATCCGATACTGTTGTGACGTAATGCTCCGCCGAAATAGCACACAGCCCCTCGATGAAGGCATTAATTCTCGTAGTGTCTCCATCATGGGTTAGCGGAGAAGACGCATGCCAGCTAAGTACGCTGTTATCGGTACTCCCTTTGGTAAAGATCAGCTGACCATCTTCCGAGCCCACCAAAGCAATCTGCACAGCATCACTGGTATCCTCCGTGATGGATGCAGGAAGCGTATGATGCTCCTTCAGGGGCTGGCATACCGTGTCGTACAAGTCGTAGGGCACAAGGTACACATTCGTATCGCCGTCCATGGACAGGTAGCAGCTTACACCATCGGACGTTTTGTGCCCGATTTGAATTTTTCGGCTGGTGCCATCTTTGTGAAGGATGGTCATCACCGCATCCGGATCGGTGAGACCGCAGGCATCACGATCCAATGCAGGATAGCTTGCCGTTGCTGGGATGTATTGGGCACAAACAATCATCATCTGCCATGCGATACTGTTCAGAGTGAAATCTTCATTGCCTTCCACAACAAAGGGTTGACCCAGAGCATTATAGACGCCCAGCAAGTTCCCGTTATCGTCAAACCCCATATCGGATAAAAGGGTGTAGGAATCTTCTCCTTTGGGCTGAACGGTGATACTGCTCAGGTCAGAAATCTGATCTTCATACAGCATGAAATAGGAGGTGTCTTCAGCTTGCTCCGTGGTATCTTCGCTGGTTGCTTCTTGATCGCCGATCGACACATAAGCCGTCAGCAGTACAGCACAGCACAGGAGCATAACCAGCAGACGGAATCCGCGCCGCATTACAGTCGCCTCCTTCTGATGAGCACCACCGTCATGGTCAACAGCAACAGACAAGGTAGCAATGCAATAGACAAGATGGTAACACGCTGGCGGGTGCTTTCATTGTCAAAGGTAATGCGCTGTGCAGGGAGACGTTTGACACCCGCGTCCAAAGAAGCCGTCTGATCCGAGTCACTCATATCCGTCATGCACCACATCAGCAGGGACAAATTATCACTTGCATCCAGCAGGGATGAGCCGTTGATGGCAGAAGCGTCTTTGAGCATATCTGCAGAGGAAAGCAAGCACAGAGCCGTTCCGCTGCTGTTTTTTGATACAGTGCCCAGGATAAACGTACCCGATTGGTCATCTGCCTGAACATCGGTCGCATTGCCGGATACCGTGGCATGCAAGACTGCATGCGAAGATGTTTCCAGCAAGGTCGTTGTTGTAAATCCCGGACGGATAGACGGCGTGCTCAATGCACAGGCACGTGGAAGAATAATGCGGCCGGTTACGTCCTCTGACAAGCTAGCAGACAACGCTGGCGAAAGATATTCCGGTGCATCCACATAGAAGGTGCTCTCCCCCGTGCTTTCGACCACCCAACCGTTTTGGAAACCCAGACCGTACAGGTCACAGACCCGACTCAATTCGGTCAATCGGCTTGTCGGCGTATCAGCACCGCATGCCACCAGTGCCCTTCCGCCGCCGTCCAGAAATTCGGCAAAGTCCTGCGCTTCTTCGCCTGTTAAATCGCTCTGCGGATCAATAATCAGAAGGATATCCGTAGTAACAGGTGTGATGCGACCCAAGGCACCTGTGTGTACGTCAAAGCCATTGGCTTTCAGCTGTAGCGCCAGCAAGGAACAGTCTTCTTCAGAGGCCTCCCCATGTCCGCTAATGAACCATACGCCCACCGGTGTATCCATGCAGGCACGGCTGATCGCGCCAATCAGCTGCGCCTCGCCGCAATAAATGGTGTACTCTTCTTCCAGCACCGTACGTGAAAACAGGAATACGTCCGGCTCAAGGCGGATCATCCGCGTTCCTGCCTGATTGGTAACAAACACCGTCCCGCTTTCTACCCCCAGCGCATCGCCGCTGAGAGCAGCAACACGCTGGGGCTGGGTAACGGGATCAATCTCCTCCACCCGAACATGGGCAGACACGGCAGACATTTTTCCCAATGTTTCCGTAACAAGGTCGCGGATCGTGCTGTCATACCCTGCCGGATAAACAGGGTAAATCATCACATCTTCCTGCAGTGCATCCAGCTTGGCAAGCGTATAATCGCTGAGAACCGTCACATTGTCAGAGGAGACATCGGCCTTCAAGTACCACCGATTCTCTGCCCGTTCGCTCACAAGGCAAACGAGAACCGCAATGACGATGGCCAAAAAGCAAGTAAGAAAGTGATACAGACCATAAGGTATCGTGTGTTTTTTCATCCATGTTCACCCCTTTGCATGGCGACGCTTTTCCAGCACGCGATCTGTCAGAAACAGCATCAACGCAGTCAATGTGAGGAAATAGATCACATCTGCAAAGCTGATAATACCATTCGCAAAATCACCCAGCTGGGAAGAAGACGGCAGATAGTTCAGGATCACGCTCACCGCATGGAGGGAGGCGCTGTTTCCGGTTTGCGGCACAATATAGTGCTCGGACAGATAAATGAGCACATTCACACCCAGCGTCAGGATAGCGGCAGTAATTTGATTGGTACACAGTGAAGACAGGAAAACGCCAATGGAAAGCACCGAAAAATTCAGCAAGCTGTAGCCCAGGAATACCGTTGCGATTTGTGACCAGGAGAGCTGTGCATAAGGTGACACCAGCAACGGATAAAGCAAGGTCGTCAGCATAGCCAGCAAAAGCATAACCATAGAAGCCAGCGCCTTGCCAAGCACGATGCTTCCCAGCGACACAGGCGCTGTCAACAGCAACTGTTCAGTACGCATGCGGCGTTCCTCCGCGAAGAGGCGCATGGTTAGCAGCGGAGTAATCAGCATGAGCGGCAGTTGCATCCCCGAAAAAAGCAGATTCATGCTGGCGCTCATTTCTTGACCGATATTGATAAACACAAACACCAAGCCGGAAAGCAAGGCATACATAGCCAAGAAAACATAGCCGATGGGTGTGGTAAAATACCCGCGAAGTTCATGACAAAAGATAGCGTGCATTAAGCATCCTCCTTCTGACCGATGACGTGAAGGAAAGCATCCTCCAACGCTCCTGCAGCCGTGATTTCCAGCAGGTTGCACCCGCTTGATATGCACAGAGAAGATACCTGAGCACGAAGGTCGGCGCCCACTTCATGATGAATGGTGATTTGCTGTACATTAGCCTCATCGCACACTTCAAAGGCAACATCCGTAACAAACGGAAGCTGTGCCAATTGCTCAGCAAGTGCACGGCTCCCCTGATACTTCAGCCGGATGCTAGCAGAGCCATGGAGCAATTCTGCCATGGAGCCATCATAGCGGACATAGCCTTCATCAATCACAATAGCGCGATGGCAGACATTCGTTACTTCACTAAGCAAATGGGAGGAAAGCAAGATGGTGCTGTCTTCCCCAGCTGTTCGGATCACATCCCGCATCTGCACCATTTGCAGAGGATCAAGTCCACTTCCCGGCTCATCAAGGATCAATACTGCGGGATGCCCCAGCAATGCCTGTGCCACGCCGAGACGTTGCTTATATCCCTTTGACAAGCGCCCAGACAAGCGGGACGCATATTCTTTCAATCCTGTAAGTTCAATCACACGCTCTGCTTCCCGCTTTTGTTCCTGGCGTGGAAGTCCCCGCAGTTGCCCGCAGTAGTGCAGATATTCCCGCACCGTCATATCAGAGTACAGCGGAGGCTGTTCAGGCAGGTAGCCGATCTGTTTTCTTATTTCGATAGGGTTCAAAAGTACATCTTGTCCGCAGACTTTGATATCGCCGCTGGTTTGACACAGGTAACCGGTAATAATATTCATCAAAGTCGACTTTCCGGTGCCGTTACGGCCGAGGAGTGCAATGATTTCGCCCTTCGCCGCAGAAAAGCTGATGTCTTTCAGCACTTTCCGTTTGCCATATCGTTTGGTAACATGCTGTAGATCAAGTATGGCTTCCATGTTCTGCATCCTCCTTGCTTCGACGGTACTGCAGCGGCGTAACCCCGGTGATCTGCTTAAATCGACGGATAAAGCTGGATGCATCATAGTAGCCTACGCTTGCGGCAATCTCTTTTACCGAATAATCCGTGCGTGTCAGTAACTGTTTGGAGTGTTCAACCCGCAAAATAGTAAGATATTCGTTCGGTGAAACGTGATTCTGTTCCTTGAAGTTCAGCGACAGCCTTGCAGTAGATAAGCCAAAGGCCTCCGCAATGGCGCTGATGGACAGTTCCGGGTCCGCGAAGTGCTCCCGAATATAAGCCGCAACCTCTTCCAACCCGGAATCTTCTTGCTTGTCTTGTTCCCCTGCATACAGCAAGGTATTGCAGACGCGGCGCAGCAGATCATTCAGGTCATCAACATTCTGGCATCCGGAAAGGGAGAAGATGTCGTATATATCCTTCATGTCGCCTGCATCCGTGATGCTCGCGGCATGCTCCTTCAGCAGTGTATGAATCACATCGTTGTAGATCAATCGGAAGGCAAACGGCGTCATACCAGAATGCTTCAGGAAAGCCAGCAGTGCATCCAGCTTATCAGACAGCATCTGACGATCATTCAGCACCAGTGCCTGGTTGATGCCATCCGTAATCTTGTGTGCCTGCGGCAGGATATCCCCCAGATTCACAGAAACAAAAGAATACTGAAGCACCTTGCTGTCATCCATCACAAAGCGATTCTCATAGGCTGTCGCGGCTTCCAAGTAGCAGGCCGGCGCATGAGCAAAGTTCTGATGCACATTACTCATGGCAATGCAGGCATGACCATATCGTTCTATGCATGCGCGGTGCAATGCATCTGCCACAGCATAAACGTCATTTTCCTGATTGGAGAAGACCACATAAAGGAAGTTGTTCATCGATGCCATTTCCACGCCGCACATCGTAACTTCATTTAAGGTGTTCAGCGGAGGCAAATTCGTGGTAAACGGCTGCTCATTGGCTTCCTGCTCAGGGCAAAGCACCATACCATAAAATGCTTTGTCAATATCCAGCTGAACAGCATGTGCGGCGCTTACCGCCATTTCCCGGTTGTCAAATCTGCCTTTCATGAAGCACAGAGCAAAATCATGACGCTGCATGGGCAAGGAGGATTCCAAACGCTTCGCCAAGTCGTTATTCCTCTGAGAAAGCTTTTGAATTCCTGCTTGAATGCAGCTCAATTCATCCTCTGGTGTGCCATCCTGCGGCAGAAGGCTGGTAATTTCGCGAATGGGACGGATATTTCTATAGGCAAGCAAATAAGAAAGCGCGGAGCCAACCAAGGCAAGCAGTGCAATAAGGATCAGCGTTCCGCCCATGCTGCTCCACACATTGCCCGACAATTCTGAAGACGGCATCAGCATGACATATTGCATGTCCCAGCTTCTGTTGCCGATTGCCAGCAAAGTATAGTCTGTATCATTGGCTTTGAATTCCTGTTGATCTGTCGCATTGCCGGTTACCAGGCGGTTGGCCAGTTCCTCCTCAGCAATGGGAAGCGTGCCAGAGGTAGCCAGCAACTGACCGTTATGGAGAATGCACGTGGTCGCATTCATGGTAATCGCATCAGAGAACAGCCGCTGATAGGTGTTCTGCTGCAGTAAGAAAATCATAGAACCGCGATCACTTTTCTGGCTCATGCCCAAGGGAAGAATAAAAGTAATCGCTTCGTATTCGTCACTGCCCAAAAGGGAGGAAGAAACTTTTTGAGCCGGAAGCACCGTCAATTCATCCGACGTTCGGATCAGTGCTTTCAATGTTTCAGCATCCACATCGCTGTACTGCATGAGTGAGCCGAACATATCCAAGGTCATCATAGAAGAAGAAGAATACAGATAGCTGTCTTCTGAAAAGCACAGATACATCTGATCCGCAAAATCATTGCTGACGGTATAGGGGACCAGCTGCTGCATCAATTCATAGGCGCGCCACGGTTCCTCTTGGTACTGAAAGGGTTGCAGATAAGGAGACAGGCCGATCTGCTCCGCCGTATTCAGCATATTGTCCAAGTAGCTTTCGTGCTGATCGGCAATGCGGCTCAGTCGGTTCATGCCGTTTGATACGAACTGCGTACGCACTTCACGGCTGGTGTAAAAGTACATGTAGAAAAACAATGCGCCAAGGATCATCAGCGAAACCAAAAGATACGAGAAAAAATAGCGTGCGAAGGTAGACAGACGGTGACTGGTGGTTAACTTATTTTTCTTCATTAATCTGCCAGTCCTTTCCGATAACGGTCATAGACCGATTGATAGATGCCGACATACTCATCCATGCCTGCAGCATAAAGTTCGCTGATAAAGGCTTCATAACTTTCATCCGTAACGCCCTTGGTGATAAACTCTACCAGGTGCGCATTGATGGAGGACTTGAGAGGAGTGAACAACTGCTGCAACCGTGCAGATTCCTCACTCGTTTTCGGAGCAGTGTCCGTTAAAATCGTATAAGATGTATTTTCCAGCACACCAGCTTGATCGTATTCAGTACAATACTCCGCTTTTTCCTGACGATGATCGGCAGGGACATAGACGGAAGCATAATAGCTGGAAGGCGCAAAGAACTGGCCGCAAATCACAGGAACCGTTTTATAGAGTGCATTTCCGCTGGGCACATAAGTCACTTCATAGCGACCGTCTTCGCGTTTGATGAGGGTATCGCCGACTTTGCCGTTTTGCGCTACCAGCATGTTTTCTGTTTCCAATTGAGCGTCAAGCCAGCGAAGGGATGCTTCAATATTGCTGTTTTGCACTGTCAGCGCCGCGCCAAGCTCCACTTGATCGACGGTGCGAGCCAGCTTCGCCTTTGCCGTGGAGGAAGACACCGGCAACATCAGCACATATTCATCTGCCACTGCTTCGTCGAGCGCAGTGTTTTTCAGTCTCCAGTAAGAGAAATAACCAACCCGATTCTGGTTAACCTTTGCTGCCCACAAATTCGAGCCTTGTGTAAGGGACTCAACATCCAGCAATCCTTCTTTGCAAAGTTCATGAAGCCATTCAGCACATGCTCGGAATCCATCCTCAGCAGGCGCAAAAAGAACCGTACCGTCGTCTGAAAGATGCACATACGTATCATTCATAGGTATGCCAAAGGCGCTAAAGGCATTGTAAATGCCCGTATTCACATCATCAAACGTTGCCTCATAAGGAATCTCGTCTGCTTCACCATTGTCGTTAGGATCATCTTCCTTGAAAGCATGCAGGACTTCCATTAATTCATCGGTCGTTTTCGGGATGCTCAAGCCTAGCTGATCCAGCCAGGTCTTGTTGATAAAGAAATGACCATTGGTATTGATTCCTTGAGACAGTAGAAAACCCACATAGTACATTTTTCCGTCGGAAGCAGTCAAGGCCTTATCCGTGTCATCCACTGTGATGCGGCTGAAATAGTTAGGCATGTTTTCTTCGAGATAATCATCCAGCGGAATCAATACCTTTTCCGAAACGCCATATTCCTCAATGTCCAGACTGCCGCGAAGGATCATATCCTGATATTTTCCGGAAGCGAACATAAGACTGACCCGACTGGACCAATCTGAATGCTTCACCACGTCAAAATCCACATGGATACCGGTTTTCTCTTCAATTTGCTGGTAGTACCACATGTTATCAAAGTCCAGGGTTTGGTTTTCCAGTTCATATTGCAGGGCAGTAAGGTTCACTTTTTCTGTACTTTGTGCCGTGTTGCTACTGCAGCCGCCAAGCAGAAACGCAGAAAAGCAAATAACCAATAGCAACCATTTTTTCATGACGGCGCTCCTTCGCGTGTTTGATTTGGAAGTTTTTCTGCCATTATAGCACGTTTTACTGCAATACGCAAACGGAATGAAAAAGGGGCTGCCTTGGCGGCAGCCCCATGGCTTGCAATTTACTTGGCCAGGTAAGCGTCATAGGCGTTCTGATACAGCTCAATGTAGCGTTCCACGCCAATGTTCTTTGCCGTTTCCACGAAGGTGTTGTAGCTTTCATCGGTCACGCCGTTCTTCACGAAGTCAGTGATGGACTCTTCCATGAACTTCTTCAGCTCGGTGTAGATGTTGGAAGCTTCCACAGCATCCTCATTGTCCATGGTACTCAGCTTAGACACATACTGATAGCTCTTGTGCTCCAGCACGCCGGCTTCTGCATAGGTCTGGGAATCCTGATAGCGTTCCACGCGGTGAGGCGCCATCTGGTAGATCTGGGTGTAGTATTCGCCAGGAGCGAAGAACTGACCCATGGACACGGGCACGAAAGAATACAGGCCGTTGTTCTCGGGCACATCGATGACTTCATACTTGCCTTCGTCGTTCACAATGATCTGTTCGCCGATCTTACCGTTGGCAGCAACCATCATGGTTTCGGTTTCCAGCTGAGCGTCGATCCACTTCAGAGAAGCAACAGGGTTGGGATTGGTGATGGTCAACATAGCACCCTGATCCGGTACTTCCAGGATAGCGGAAACGCAAGCACCATACTCAGGATCAGCAGGAGGCAGGATAGAGGTAAAATCCTTGTACACATCAGCCTGCAGAGCCGTGTTGATCAGACGCAGGTAAACGAAGGAAGCGACTTCGCCTGCATTGACCTTGTTTGCCCACAGATTGGAGTCCTGCGTGAGGGATTCGGGATCCAGCAGTCCTTCTTCATAGAGCATATGCAGCCATTCCACGCAAGCACGCCAGCCGGGCATAGTGCCGGTGAATTCTACCTTGTCATCATCGGTGATGTGATAGAATGCGTAGTTCTCAGGCACGCCGAAGGAGGCAAACTGGTTCCAGATGCTCTCAGGACCATAGCAGAAGGTGGAGGTGGACAGCGGATACTTCACGCCTGCTTCCTTGAAAGCGCGGAGCACGTTGGTGTACTCTTCAATGGTCGTAGGTACTTCCAGACCCAGCTCGTTCAGCAGGGTGGTGTTGACGTACCAGGTACCGTTATGGTTCACGTTCTGTGCAACCAGGTAGCCAATGTAGTAGCTGTGACCGTCAGAAGAAGGAATGGAGTCACCTGCGTTGTTCAGGTTCAGACGGCTGGTATAGTTGGGCATGATGTCTTCCGTGATGTAATCATCCAACTGCATCAGCAGGCCCTGGCTGACGCCGTAATCTTCCACATCCACGGTGTTGCGCAGAATCATGTCGAGATAATCGCCGCTGGCGAACATCAGGTTCAGCTGGGTTTCCCAATCGCCGTCCTTCACCATGGTGAAGTCCACATGCGTGTTGGTCTTCTCTTCAATCTGCTGGAAGAACCATAGATCGTTGAAATCAGTCGTTTGGTTTTCCAGCTGATACTGGAAGGCAGTCAGATTGACCTTTTCATCTTCTGCCATTGCCGTGCAGGCAACGGTCATCAGCATGGTCAAGGCCAGGAGTACGGAGACGATTTTCTTCATGGTGAGAAAATCTCCTTTCTTTGTATTGAGGCAATGCCTCTGATTCATCACACCACTACAGGTGTGTGAGATCCAATTTTTCGATCAACCCTTCAGTGAGCCGATCATGACGCCCTTTACGAAGTACTTCTGCATGAAGATGTACAACACCACTGCCGGCACGGTAGAAACCACAATGCAGCAGTACTTGGCAACTTCGGCCTTCCGCATAGCTTCCTGCAAACCACCCAGGTTATCGGCATACGCCGCAAAGAACGTGTCGCTGGAGCCAGAAATGGACAGGGAAGCCAAGATTTCGCGCAGAATCGTCTGCAGAGGCAGATAGGAACGCGTGCGAATGAACACCAGACCCGTGAAGTAGTCGTTCCAGCGGGCAACGCCGTAGTAAACACTCAGCACCGCAATGATGGTACCGGAAAGCGGCAGTACACAGCGGAAGAAGTAGGTGAAGTGATCAGCGCCGTCCATCACGGCTGCTTCATACAGGTCGTTCGGGATGGTCGATTGAATGTACGTTCTGGCGACCATCAGGTTCCAAACGGAAACAAGGTTCATCAGGATCATGACCGTGCGGGTATCATACAATCCCAGGTTGCGAACGTTCAGGAAAATGGGGATCAAGCCGCCGGAGAAGAACATGGTAAAGGTGATCAGGAAATTGACAAACCGCTTGCCGGCAAACTTGCGGCTCAGAGAATAAGCAGCAGCCAGTGAGATGATCACGGACAATGCAGAACCTACCACCGTATAGAAAATGGAGTTCAGATAGCTGGTCCACAGTTCACTGTACTGGAACACAGCTTCATAGCCCATCCATGAGAAATCTTTCGGCCACAGGAAGACTTCGCCGGCCAGCACGGCATCCGGGTCGGAAACAGAGGCGATCAGCACCAGCCACAGGGGGTACAGGGTAAGAAACAGCACAATGATCCAAAAGATCATATTGATCACATTGAATACTCGGTCATGTCCGGTTTCCTTGATACGGATTCCGCGGACTTCTTTTTGTTTTGCCATGAATGATCTCCTCCTTTCTCAGAACAGGCTGATATCGCTGACCTTGCGGGAAATCGCATTGACAGTGATAATAATAACGAAGTTAATGACGTTCATGCACAGGCCGATAGCAGAGGTGTAGGAGTACTGTGCCTTGCCCAAGCCGGTGTTGTACACGTACACACCAATGATATCAGAGGTCTTGATGTTACCGGAAGTTTGCATCAGCAGTGCCTTATCCGTATTGGAAGACAGGAGCGAACCACAGGAAAGAATCAGCATCATGACCGCAATGGGAATCAGGTGCGGAATGTCAATGTGCTTGATCTTCTGCCAGCGGGTAGCACCATCAATGGTAGCGGCTTCATACAGCTGCGGGTCAATACTGGTCAGGGTTGCAATATAGAGGATGGTATTCCAACCTGCATTCTGCCAAATATCAGAGCCGATAAACAGCGGACGGAACCAGCTTTCCTCCAACATGAAGTAGATGGACTGACCGCCGCAAGCTTCAATGAGCTTATTGACAAGGCCGCTGGACGGCGAGAAGAACAAGTAGATCATGCCGGCCAGAACCACTGTGGAAATGAAGTGCGGAATGTAAATGGCGGTCTGGGAAAATCCCTTAAACCGCTTGGAATTCAGCTGGTTCAGCATAATAGCCAGCAAAAGGGGAATCGGGAAGGAAAAGATCAATCCGTAGACGTTCAGCAGCAGCGTATCTGCAAACATGCGTCCGCAATAGTACATGCTGAAGAAATTGCGGAAATGCTTGAACAAGTCAAGTTCTCCTTTGGTGGATGCCCAAGGGCTTGCCACAATACCCAGGCCAACCTTGAAGTCCTTGAACGCGATCTGGATACCATACATTGGGAAATAGCAGAACACAATAAAGAAGGCCAACGCGGGCAAAATAAGCACCCAAAGCTGCCAGTCCTGCCGCACGGAACGTGCAAAGCGCGCCTTCAGTGGTACACGCTTTTTCTTCGGCGTGTGCGTTGCTTGAAGCTTCGAAGTCTGTTCCAAGGAAATTCCTCCGTTTCTTGCCGCGGCAGTCATCGGGTAGACGGCAGCCGCCATGATTACGTTCTCTGTTGCTGTTATTTTATCATGTAGCAATATAGCGCGTAAATCGTCAATCTTTTTGCTCATTTTCGCTAAATAGCCGATTTCCGCAACAATCAAAATGTGCGAAAAAATTGCATATGCCGTTTGTACACAGCATATGCGCCATTATAACCTTGGATACGGTATGTTTTTTTCAAACAGTTAAGATGTGCTGTGCGGTCATCAAACCGCAATGGTTTTCGATTTAACGTTTTATTTCCTTCACGATGATACCACTGGCGTCTTGTCACCGTAGAGCAGGTCAACATACACCCAAGGAGACGTGGTGGTCACAAAGCCGCCCTCGGTAGAACCGTGGTCAGCGCCTTGGCTGTAGCTCACCTGCACATCGCGGTAAGGATTCTCGAACAGACCCTTGTTGAACTTGAACCGCAGGATACGGGTAGCAGCGGTATCAACGTCAGCCTTTTCTACTTCACCGGTAGCCAGGCCATCGATGATTGCCTGAGGATAGTTGCTGGAGGGAGAGCTTCCCAAATTGCTGTAGTCGCGGATCATGCTGCCGGAGCCGAACATGTCAACGCCGTTTGCCAGAGCATCATTGTACAGCCAGCCAATAGTCTGTTCGCCTAGGTCAACGCCCTCGGAGGTGATACCTGTCATACAGCCAGGGTTGTTCGGGCCACCGCCCAGTGCCCACCAGTCGCTCACCACAACACCCTCAAAGCCCAGGGTATTGGTGAATACAAAGAGGGCAGGCGTAGGCTCAACATGGCCGCGCAAGAGAGATTCCGGCGTCATATTCCCGCTTGGCGCGCGCTTGCTGAAGCCAAAGAACATACTCCAGATGGCCTGCCGCTCTCCTGTTTCACCGGAAATGGTATCATAGTGATGATCCAGCTCTGTCAAAGAGAAATAAGGATTGACGCTTTGCAAAAGCTCACGAAACAATGCCAGTCGTTCCGTCATCGCTTCCATGTTTCTCACTCACTTTCTGTCTGATCCATCAAGTAAGGACGTAAACGCTCCTTGTCACTTTCCAGCTCCACCTGCACATCCGATGCGTACAAGAGCTTCAAATCATTTGCCATGGAAACAAAAAAGTATTGATTGAAGTTGCTTTTCAGATCCAGCTTATCGCCCTTTGGCGAGCGGAAAGTGACATTGCCTTCTCAATCGGCCACCACAGAAATGAATTCCAGAATGGAGATGCCACGCTTAAAGCGCATGAAAGGTTTCCCCTTTTTCTTATTGATCCTTGTTATGCTTTCATCTTAAACTGCAGGAACACCACGTCATTCACGCCAAGTGCTGTTTGGACGGTCGCGTATCCGTCTGCCCAGGAGAAGTCACAGGGCACATCCTCCACGGCACTCTTGTCCTTCAGCCTCTGCACCTCTGCGGCGTTCAGTGCCACAGGACTGCCCATCTCTTCCCACAGGGACAGCGGGTTGCCGTGGGTTTCGTCAATGCGGCGCATGGTCACGACCGTCGGCTGGGCAGGAAGTGCTACCTTCAGGGTGACGGATTCCTTGGGCAGATTCAGCTGCTTCATCTTCTGACGGAACAGAAGGACCTGCAGGTCTTCCCCTTTGCGGAAGGCCGCATAGCCGATTTCACCCTGGGTGGCGTCATCCCCCAACTGCAGACGTTCGTCGCCTGCATCATGGAGCATTTTCAGCGCGTGGTACACGGGCTTGGGAATACCGCTCTGGGTCAGGATGCCGAAGCCGCCGTGGAATTCCTGCGGGAAGGGATGCATTTCCTCAAAGATGTCCGAGAAGCACCAAATGGACGAGCCGTCAATGCTTTCTGCCACATCGAGCGCGGCACGGACGTCATAGGCGGCCACTTTGCGGGTATCGTTGGTTGCCGCGGAGAAGATGGCGTTTTCGTTCCACTCCGTGTAGAACAAAGGCAGATTTCCCGCCTGCTGGCGCACAATAGCGGCATTCTTGCGGAACAGATCCGACGGAATGTCCGTGGTCTCCGACTTATCGGGAGACATCACGCGGAAGCCGTTCAGCAGAGTTTTATCCTCCACCTGTTGAAGTTTTGCCACCGATTCCATCATGTTGCGCTTCATGGCTTCCGTGTCGACGCTGTCAACCGACTCCATCCCTCCCTGGTCGGTCACGCCGCCCAAAGGATCGCCTGCATACTGGTGGGTGGAAACAAAGTCCACCGGCAGGTCATGCTTTGCACACCAATCGATGAATGCTTTGACCCACTTACTGCTGCTGGTAGCAGGGCCGCCGACCTTCAGGGACGGATCTACCGCTTTGATCGCACGGACGGTAGCTTCGTACAGCTTGAAGTATTCTTCCTGGGTGCCGTTCCAGAAGGCGACAGGAATGTCGGGCTCGTTCCACACTTCAAAGTACCAGGTGCGCACCTCATCAATGCCGTAGCGATGAATCATGAAGTGAAGGAATGCTTGGATGTACTTCTGATAGCGCTCCACGTTTTCCGGCGGAACAATCACAGGGCGGTAGAAGAAAGCGCCATCCTGCTGGCGGCCTTCTTCTTTTACCGCCAATGCACGGGGCATGAAGGAAAGCTCTACGAAGGGTTTCATGCCGGCGGACAGCACGTTATCATAAGCAACGCCGCACTGGTTGAAGTTATACTCCGTGAAATCCTTGGCACCAGGCAAATTGTACATAGCAGAAAGATCGTTGATGGTACGCATATCATCGCAGAAAATTCCGTGGAAGCGCACACGCTCAATGCCCAGCGTGTCGTGAATCAATTTCAGCTGACGGGTAAAGTCCGTCCGCAAAGCCAGCAGGGCATGACCGGCGCCAACGCAAAACTGCCAGTGGCGCTTATGGAAAACAGTGGGGGTGTCATAACGAATCATCAGTTCCATAGGGCATATCATCCTTTCCGGAATTTGATGGTATAGTCACAAGGGTCTTGGCCGGAGTATACCATCTTTTCATCAGCTATGTTATCATATTTTCTTGTTTTCTGTCGCAAATTCCTGGCAGATCGTGAAAAAAAGAAAATCCGACAGAAATCATGGATTTTCGATAATCGTACAGAATGGAATTATGTCGCAAATTGCAAGTGCAAGTTGGACACCTGCACGGTAGAAATTAATTAACCCGAACGTCAATCAGGATGGAAGCTACCGACTTTCGTCCTGGGTGATGCTGGCGCAGTCTTCGGCTGC
>CAVBFK010000056.1:0-18295 GCA_963594395.1 Lachnospiraceae bacterium | reverse complement strand
ACCTATGAAGCACATTCCTATGACCTGGAGCTTGCCAAGGAATACATGGCAAAGACGGAGTACGCTGAAACGGGTCTGACGCTGAAGGTCAGCTGCTCCAACAGCTCCTCTTACTACAAGCCCATGGAAATCATCCAAAATCAGCTGGAGGCCATCGGCATCCATTGCACCATTGAAAAGCTGGAGAGTAACGCTTGGTTCAGCGACGTGTTCAAGGGCGCAGATTACGATCTGAATGTGGTTTCTTTCTCTATGAGCATGAACGACTTTGATGAGAACTATGCCCTGTATCGCGGTGGCGAAGGACAGAACTTCGGCAACATGAATGATCCGGAGTTGAACGAAGCATGGGATCTGGAGCATAACTCCGTGGATACCGCTACCCGCATCACCGCTTGCAACACGATTCAAAAGGTCATGGGCGACAAGGCGCTGATTGTTCCTATCTATGCATCCTACACCGGCATTGCTGCCAAGGCCAATCTGCAGGGCGTGAAAGCAAAGAGTCTGAAGGATTATCATGTATATGACTGGTCCTGGGCAGAGTAAGGAGAAGACATACGATGAGCAAGTTTCTGATCGAAGCATTCAATCCTGATTGCTGGCTGTACAACCTGAGCGATGGCGGCGAGCATGTGCACCAGTTCACCTGGCCGGAAGGTCCTATGATGAAGAATGAGTGCAGTGACACCATCTACGACAATGCCACGGAGACACCCTATCATGAGCATACCCATGGCGTGGAAATGTTCATCATTTCCAGAGGCCATGTGGAAGCGACCATCCGCAATAAGCGTGCAACGGTGGACAAGGGCGATATCATCCTGATTCAGCCCTATGAAGGTCATGGCTTTGTTCACTACGATGACGGTGAACGCATGGTGTGGCGTGAAACCTTCCAGGAAATCGACATGTCCGGCGGTATCGAACGGAAGTGCCGCATCAAGGACAACTACGGCGATGAGCTCTACTATGAGCCTGAATTCCGCAAGCGCTATCTGGCTGCCAATGGTGACATTGCTCGCATTGCACCGGAGCCCATCGATGTGCCCAAGGAGCAGGTGCCTGAAATCCGCCCCTACGACTTTGGCATGTCCACCTATCAATTTGGTAAGCTGACATTGAAGCAAAAGGTTGGTCGCTGGGAAACGCACGGTGTGAAAGAAGTCTGGCAGATGCACGCAGGTAAGGGCGTGAAACTGGAGTGGAACGATCCCTATGGCTCCTCTGAGATTTTCCTGGTTGTCAAGGGCAAGACCCACTGGAAAGTTCTTGACGAGGAGTTTGACGCGGTGGGCGACTGCTACGTGAAGGTCCCTCCGTATGCCAAGCATTCCATGGAAGTGCTGGAGGATGATACGGAAATCATCCACCTTGGCTGCAGTTGCTACCTCAATGACATGCTGGAGGAGTACACTGCCCTGTGCAAGCGTGAGCCTGAGCGCATGGCAGACCACGAGGAAGAAAAAAAACTGGCACGTCGGTTCAACTGCTATCTGACGGGATATGTTGTTGACTAAAAGCTTGATGCAGTGCCTCAATGACAAGTAAATAAAAAAGTGCCCATGCCGGACGAAAACTGCAGTGATGTGATTGCATTTAAGTTCGGTATGGGCACTTTTGATTTGTCCCTGTGGAGAAATTGTAGCAGTCTGTTTTTATAATCTTGACTCGACAATTCAAGAATGGAAATTTTGATGCATGGAATTATGCTACGAGAAGGAGATGCATAGGTTGCTAGTGATAGAATATTGGTGAAGCAATCAGGTTACGCTGTCCTCTTTTTTCTCCTGGCCTTTCCAATACCGAACCTCATCCCTCAGCGCCATCAGCTCTTTTCCCAGCATGGACAGCCCCGTGCCGTCTGCACCGATGCCCCAGTAGTAGTCGACCATGGAGTTTTCATGCAGGACGGCATCGCCCGTGCTTAGAAGAAGCTTTTGCAGGTCCGGATGCTGAGTGAATTTTGCAAACAATGCCTTACGCATGGCCAGCAGCTTCCACGTATCCCAATCGGGGCGATAGACACATTCCAGCGCATTGCCCAGCGCCTTTGCCTCGGCAGGGGTCGGAGCTTGACGAATCCGCTCTGCATAGGCAGGATCCAGCGTTTTCTGTGCCTGGTAGTAGTGCTCCGTGGCCGGCCACAGCTTGTCGTCGATCTCGATGGGACACAGATAATAGTTGCACAGTTCGCCCCACGGTTCCCACTCGTTGTAAAACAAAATCTGATCCATGGCCGCTGCTCCTTTACACAAATGTGAACCAATGCAGAAGAATTTTACTCAATATCATCCAGCATGGCCAGCAAACGCTCGGGATCGCTGTCAGCAATGATGTTCTTCATGTACTTATCCTTTAGAAAACCGCATTCGTGCATATGGTCAAACAGCGCCAGCAGATGATCATAGAAGCCGTTTACATTCAGGATACCTAAGGGCTTGTTGGCCAAGCCCAGCTGACGCATAGCCAGCGCATCGCCCATTTCATCCAGCGTACCGATGCCGCCGGGGAGTGCAATGCAGGCATCACTCTTGTTAATGATCAGCAGTTTGCGATCTTGAATCTGCTCCGTCACAAAAAGCTCATGCTCCTCATGTCCGCGTTCCGGCGTTTCAAAGCGTGCCAAATTGACGCCAATGGTATGGGCGCCATGTACAATAGCGGCATGACTCACAACACCCATCAGGCCGAAGGCGCCGGAACCGTAGACCAGCCCGCGTCCTTGGGTGCCGATCAGCGTGCCCAGTTTCTCGGCAGTTTCCTTGTACATGGGATCATTACCGTTTGCAGAGCCGCAGAACACTGCAATGTTGTTCTTCTTCATCAGTCATCGCTCCTTTTCAGCCAAATCGGATTGGATAGAAATTGCATCTCCCGCCAGGAATGATTGGAGTAGCCGAAGTACGGCCGTTCGCCTTCTACCTGGTAGTATTCAAGCCGGAGATACGAATTCTCCTTCCAGTTATGGTCGGTCAATGAAAACGTATCTTCCTTGCGAGATGCGCCGTCAAAATAGCGCATATCCAGGATGGTACCGTCCTGCACAATGAAAAGATTTCCCGCGGGGACGTTTTCCATGGTAACATGAAACTGAACCTTCTGCCCGTGGGGAACGGACAAGGTGTCGCCCATCATGGCGGTCTGTTCTCCGCATCGGGCCGTGAATGTCATGTGGCATCCTTTAGATGCGGCATAGGCATGACCGCGGCGCAAACCATCCAGCAAGCCTTGTTGGGAAAGCTTTTCGGCATAGATCCAGGTGACATGCTCGCCAAGTTTCCAAATGTCCGGCTCTGTCGGATGGTGAGAATCACTGCTGGCGACGCCTGTCAGATGATAGCCGTCACACAGCCATCGATCCCACAAAGAGAGATTCTGCAGGGTCACATCTTCCTCAGGCGAGCAATAGATTTCAAATAAGTCGGCCTTATGGAGATCAAAGCCGCGATATCGCCAGCCCATGATGCCGCTCAGCGGATGATTGATGGAAAACAGTCCGCCCTGACGGTGCGCTTCATCTGCAACGTGGTTCATGGAATAACCTTCTGGAAGATTGAGCATGGGTGTCAACGATTCATTGTCATCAACCAGCGGATTGATCCACGTATGCAAGCCGTGCACATTGGCGTGTCCCATGTCCCCGGAAATCTCTGCACTCTGCATCAGCAAAGGACGCCCATCATGGTGCATCTCCTGCAAAGCCAGCCAGTGCGCCATGGTAAAGTGATCCGTCACGGCCAGGAAGTCCAGCTGTTCCTGCTCTGCAACGCGCACGACTTCTTCGATGTCTGTATATCCCGTACTTTGGTTGGAGTGGGTATGCAGCTCTCCGCAGTACCAGCCCGGTTGCTCCGCAAGAACCGCGGATGAAAACGGGGTTTTCTGCAACTGCCGGACAGACTCTGCCTCTTGATGCGCTGACGGTGTTCCGGAAATCGTCAGTGTCACCGTCAAGTCGAAAGAGACATTCATTCTGCGCTTGAAGACAATGAGAAGCCAATCTCCCTGAGGGATGATTCCGGGAATACCGCCTTTGGAGGCTTCCTGCTGAGAAAGTTCCAGCGTCTGCACGTCTCCGGAGGCGGCCATGTTTGCGGCACGCATGAATCGCACCTGATGCTTAGGGTCAAAGAGAAAGAAAGGCGTCTGCACCTTTTTGCCATCAGGAAGACAGCTGTAATCCGCTGTCAGGTGCAGGCAGGCGGAAGGTTCATCGACATGAAATGCATAGCGGTAATACCGCTCGGATTGATTGGCATCCGACTGCTGATTCAGTAGATGAAAGGTCACTTGAAACTGTTGCATGATTGGCTCCCCATTCATCAGGAAATACCAGAAGGAGGCAGACTGCGAAATCAGTCTGCCTCGATGTATTGATCGAGAAATTAGTAGATGAACTCTTCGTTGGCGATCTTCTCATCGAATTCATCCTGGAACATCTGGTTGTACTCATCCAACAGAGCATCCAGATCCTCACCGTCATAGATGGCGCGAACCACCAGGTCATTCACCAGAGAGTAGATGTCGCCGATGTTCTTGGTAGCGGTAGGCGCAGGAATGGCGTTATCCAGGGTTGCAATCAGGTTGGTAGCGAAGTAAGACTTTTCAGAGATAAAAGCCTTCACGTCGTCGCGCTCGAACACGCTCAGACGGGCAGGCAGGTTGGCCGTGCTCATAAACACGGTGGCGGCGCTGTCTTCGTTGGTGATGAACTCCAGGAAGGCCTTGATGCCAGCTGTCTGCTCGTCCGTAGCAGCGGTGGTCACCGCCAGGTTGGTACCGCCAATGGTGCATACGCGGCCAGCCGTACCGGCAGGAATCATCTCATAGCTCCAGTTGCAGTCCAGCATGGTTTCTGCAGAGGAGATGAAGGAAGAAGACTGGAACACGGTGGCAACGGTACCCTCCAGGAAGGGGGAGAACTGCTCGGCAAAGCTACCGGAAGTAGTAGGTACCATAACCAGCAGGCCTTCCTCGTACATCTTGCGGAAGAAGGACAGCATTTCCTTCATTTCATCGCTGTTTGCAGTGGCTGTGCCGTCAGAGGTGGCAAAGGATGCACCGAAGGAAGCAGCAATGGCGTCAAAGTTGAACTGGTCGAAGTAGGCAAAGCCGTAGTAATAGCCGTCGCCCATAGCGGCCTTGAAAGCCTTGGCATCCTCATAGTACTCTTCCCAAGTGGAAGGCACGCGGGTAAGACCGGCCTGAGCCAGCAGATCCTGATTGACCACAAAGCCCTGAGTGGTGCGGTTGTAGGGCACAGCATAGGCAACACCGTCGAAGGTCAGGTCAACCATCATGCCGGCGTTGAATTCACTGGCGGCACCTTCGCCCAGGATGGATTCCACAGGCACCAGCAGGCCGCGCTGCACATACAGGCCAACGTTGGTGTAGTCAGCGATGATCATGGCAGGAAGATTGCCGGCCGTAGCAGCTGCCGCAATCTTCTGACTCAGCACGGAATATCCGCCCTGGTGAACCACAACGATTTCAACATCGCTCTGGCTGTTATTGAAATTTTCCACCAGCGTGTCGAACGTTGCAGCTTTGGAGCCGCTCAGGGGAGTCCACACTTCAATTTGTACCTTTTCGTTGTCAGCAAAGGCCGTGGCAGACAGGGTCAACAGCATGATGGCTGCCAACAGGAGGGCAACAAGACGCTTCATGAGAAAACCTTCCTTTCTTCTTTCCGAAAACACGCTTTTATTTATATGAAGTCCAAATGGACTGCATACCGCAAGGTTATCCTTTGATGCCGCCGGCAAGGGAATCATTGTTGAGCCATTTCTGCGCCAGCAAATGGAAGATGATCACCGGCAGGATCACCAGCATGGTAGCGGCCATGACAATCTGCCAATTGGAGCCGGAATCTTCATTCCGCAGCATGGCAAGGCCTACCGGCAGGGTGCGCATGTTCTTGCTGGAGGTCATCATCAATACCCAGAAATAATCATTCCACCGCCACTTGAAGGACATCATTGCAAAGGTAATCAAGGATGGCTTCGCAAGGTGAATCAGCACACGGAACAGAATGGTGCCGTGCCCCGCGCCTTCCAACTTGGCGGCTTCGATGAAATCCATGGGAATGGACTCAAAGCTCTGCTTGATGAGGTAAATACCATACGCATCTGCCACAAAGGGGATAATCAATGCGGCATAGGTATCCATCCAGCCCAGATTGGAAATGGTCACATACTGCGAGATAATGGACACTTGGGTGGGCATCATCAGCACGGCCAGTACCAGGGTAAACAGCAGATTCTTGCAAGGAAAACGCAGATAGACGAAGGCGTATCCGGCCAGTGCAGCGGTAAGCACCGCGCCCAAAGTGGCCAGTGTGGATGTCAGGATGCTGTTAAGCACATAGGTGAAGAATGGCTGTGCATTGATGGCATCCAGGTAGTTGGAAAAGCTCGGCGGCCAAGGTAATTTGAAAGGCCGAACCAGCAAAGACTTGGAATCCGGCATCAAGCTGGTGATCAGCATCCATAAAAACGGAATAACCACCACCAGAAACATGACCACCAGGAAGATGATTTGCAATAGACGGATTACACGGGACAAAGGCGAGCGATCCGAACGGATTTTACGCAATGGAATCCCTCCCTTCCCGTGTCACCATGCGCTGAATGATGGTGCATATCAGAAGAATGACAAACAGCACCATGGATACAGCCGAGGCAGAACCAGCCTTGGTACGGAGGAAAGCCTCTTCATAGATGTAGAGGTTCAACACGTTGGTGGCATTGGAAGGGCCGCCTTCTGTCATTACCTGCACCACATCAAAAACCTGCATTGCCTGAATCACCATGGTTGTTGCCAGGAAGATGGTTGTGCTTTTCAGCAAGGGCACGGTAATGTACCAGGCTTGCTGACCTTTGCTGGCACCATCAATTTGGGCGGCTTCATACACGTCATCGCTGATCTGTGACATGCCGCTGATGTAGATGGTCATGGCATAGCCCATGGAGCGCCACACGCCCAAAGAAATAACCACGCCCATGGCAAGATTCTTGTCCAGCAACCAGGAAGGACTGGTGGAGCCAAAGGCAGAGTAGATGATTTCCATCAGACCGTTGACAGGATTGAAAATCCAAATCCACAGAATAGCAACGGCAGAAGCTGTTGTGATGTTTGGAATAAAGAAGAGCGTCTTCAATGACCGCCCGAGCCAACTTTTCCGGCGGTACAAGGAAAGTGCCAGCAATAAACCTAGGATAATCGAAAGAAACGTGCTCCAGATGGTGTACTGGAAGGTGTTCCCGAGGATCTTCCAAAAGGTTTTGCTGGCAAAAAGCTTTTTGTAATTCTGCAGTCCCACATATCGCATGGGATTATAAAGGTTCCACGAATGGAAGCTGATGCGGAGTGTATCCACCAGCGGATAATATTTGAAAACAAAAAATATAACGAAAGCAGGAAGCAGAAAGAGGAATGCCGTCAATACATCCCGTTTGGGATATCGCTTCCAGAATCCGCCGTTCTGTTTCGTGGCCTGCCGTGTCATCGCAATTTCATCTCCGTGGCTAATTACTACGTTGTAATTTATACCACGTCAATCAGCCGCCTGTCAAGTAAAGAACAACGTATTTCCGAAAAATTAATGTTAAATGTGTGTAAATGTTCGGAGGAATTCAAACAAGGAGGCAGCACACAACGCATATTTCCTATTATATCGTTGTAATTATAAAGATCATAAGGTACTTGCAATTTTCAGAAAATATGGTACGCTGTCTGTAACGGCAAAGGAGGAACGGTTGACATGGTAACGATCAAGCAGATTGCAAAGGCGGTTGGTGTTTCCCCTAGCACAGCTTCCATCGTTCTAAGAGGCGATGCGGTGCGACGGAAGGTGGCAGCGGATACAGCCGAACGAGTCCTGCAGTGCGCCCGTGAGATGGGCTATCAGCCTGATCTTTCTGCGCGCCGTCTGCGCGGTTCCGGAAACGCACCCATTGTCCTTGGTGTCTACTGGTCTTCCGAATTCAAGGCGAATATGATGCAGGCTATTTATGGCATTCAGGAAGAAGTTTTACGCCAGGAGCGCAATATTGAAACCGTTATTCATCAATATCAAAAAGGCAAGCTGGAACAGGTCATGCATACGTTCCGTTCCTGCCACGCGGTCATTATCTGCAATGCACTGCCGGAGGATATTCAGGCTGTTCGTGATGGTGGGTGTCCTATTCCCGTCATCTTTTACTCCAGAGACTTGCCGGACTTCACCTGCGTACAGCAAAATTTGCACGATGTTGGTCTTGTCCCTGCGAAAATTTTTGCTGAACATCAGCGGAAGCATGCACTTCTGCTGATTCCTGAGGCAAGGTTTCAAGGGTGGGAGCTTTGCGCCAATGCCTTCATTCACTATGCCATGGCGCACGGCATGAGCGTTCGGCAGATCGTAACGCCGCACTCTATGCAGGGCGGCTATGACGCCGGAAAACAAATTATGGAACTTGTGCCACGCCCTGACTGCGTTTTTTCGTTTTCAGATGTCATGAGCTTTGGCCTGGCCAAATACCTGCACGATTGTCATGCTGACATTCCGGCTGAAATGGATCTGATCAGCATGGGCAACTACGACCGTGAAATGGAATCCTTCGCTGCCATCCCCCTGTCCGTCATGGAAGTTCCCATGGAAGAAATGGCCTGCGAGTGTGTACGCCAAGCGCTGTACACGCTTGATCACCCCACCGCGCCAGTGCGGAAAGTTGTTATCGATACGCCGTACGTGGCAAGGGAAACGTGCGGGGAATGAGGGACGGAAGGGGCATAAAAGCCTGCGTTGAAAGACATCGTAAGGCAGCTCTCTATTAAACCGAAGGAGTATATTCTCTTAGCCAACAAAAGATAATGTGATGAGGCGTCAGATGATGGCCGCCTAAGCATGCAGACGAGGACGTCCCGGCGTTATTGACTTTTCTCTGAGAAAACTTCTTTTCGATTTTCCCCTCCCTTGCCCCCTTCCCCCATTCGGAGTATAATCATCTCATACCGCGCAGACGAACGGAGGGGGCACATGCTGAGAATCCTGCTTGTAGACGACGATGCTAACGGAATGCGTATCACCCGCCGGGCGCTGGAGCTGTTTGAGGACGTGAAGATTGTCGGCGAAGTCAGCTCCGGCATGGATGCCATTGCTTTTGTGAAGGCCTCCGAAGTGGATCTGGTTCTGCTGGATATTGAGATGGAGGACATGAGCGGCTTCGAGGTGGCGTCCTATCTGCATAAAAATTATCCGAAAACGCAATATGTCTTTCTGACGGGTCACACGGATTTTGCTGTGGACGGCTATGCCTATCAGCCGCTTTCGTTTCTGGTGAAACCAATTTCTATCTCGCGGCTGGAGCAGATTTTGACGCTTGCGAAGGAGAAGTGCGGTCAACGCACTGAGCAGGTTCCAGGCTGCCGCCAGATTGGACTGCATGTGGATTCCAGGCTGGAAATCATCAATGTGCAAGAGGTGATCTACCTGGAGACGGTCGGCCGCCGGGTGCGCGTTTTCTGCCAGGGTGGCCGTGTGCTGGACTCTGCCGAGACCATGAAGAAGCTCTGCCAGGTGTTTGAGGATTACGGCTTCTACCGCAGTCACCAATCCTTTGCCGTGCAGGTGGATCTCATTGAGTCCATCAGCTCGGATATGTTCCACCGCTCCCACATGATTAAGCTGAAGGGCGCAGACAAGGAAATCCCCTTAAGCCGAGACCGCTATGGCGAAATGCGGGAGATTCTGGAGCAGAGGGGCATTAATATTCTATGAACGACTTCATTCTTTCGGCGCTCAGTGCCTTTTTGCCGGCTTACGCGGCGTTTCTCTCGGCTGATCTGCTTGCAGGATGCCGCAAACTTTCGGCCGCGTCTTGGGCGGTGCTTCCTGCCCTTGCGGCCACAGCCGTCTATTTTTTGCAAGGTACACCCTGGTCACTCCTGCCGGGGATGGTGATGATCGCCGGCAGTTTCTGCATCGCTTTGTTGATTTTCCACCGTAACGGCTGTGCTTCGGCCATCGCGGTACTGCTGGCAATGTCACTTTGCCTTTCTGTTCAGCTGGCAGAAAAAATCTTCTGCTTGACAGATTTGCAGCATTTTCTCGTCGGCATTGGTACCTTGCTTTTGCCGACGCTGCTTGCCCTTTGCAAAGTCACCATTTTTCCGGAAGACTACATCCTGACCAAAGAGCAAAAGCAGAATGTGCTTAGCCGCCGGTTTTATCTGTTTCCGGGGCTTGTGCTGCTCATTGCCTGGCAAATCTGCTTTGAGATGCTTTTCGATGATTTTCAGAGCCAAGCCATCTGTCTGATGATTTTTACCCTGCTGCTTCAGGGAACGGTGATGATCCTGCTGCGTCAGCAGGTGCACAGCCTTCATGAGCGGATCGAAAACATTATTGACAAGCAGTACCAGGCAGAATTGCTGAACTTCATGCAGGTCATCCGCTCCCAGCGGCACGATTTCAATTTTCACACGCAAACCATTTACGGCATGATTGACAGCGGCGAGTACGACGAGTGCAAGGCCTATGTGCAAAGTATGATGCAGACCGTCAAGAGCACCAACGACGTTCTTCCTCTCTACCATCCTGCGAACAGCGCCCTGCTGAACACCTTCCGTGAAATGGCTCTGCAGAAGGGGCTGACGCTGGAGATTGAGATTCACGACAATCTGCAATTCATCTGCACCTCGGTGTATGAAACGAACACGATTCTCGGCAATCTGTTGCAAAACGCCGTGGATGAGCTGGAACTGCATCCCGAGAATGCGTCCCGAACCATCAAGCTTCTGATTATCAAGCGCGGACGCTCCAACATCATCAAGGTATCCAACAGCTGTCATCAATCCCCTGAAGAGATGAGCAAAATTTTCATGCCGGGCTTCACCACCAAAATGTCCCATGAAGGCTTAGGCTTGGCCAATGCCCTCCGAATTGCGGAGAAGTATGACGGCCCCCTTTATCCGGAATTTGAAAACCATGTGGTGCACTTCATTGCCAAACTGCCGATGAAGTGAAATCTAGCCGAAGATCTCCTGTGAGACTTCGGCTTTTTGTTGCCGAAATTCGCTTCCATTCTGCCGAAATCCGCACCGATTGCAACGGAATATGCAATTTCCATTTTCTTTTCACATTTGTTCGATATAATTTTTTTTCGTAGGAAAACACCCTTGCAAAGCCAGCTGCGCAAGGGGTTCTGAAGGAGGTTTTTATCATGGTGAAGGTATTGAAACTGTACGATTTTACGCAGTGCGTTTTGCCGGATGTGCTCTTTGATATCAAGATTCCGCAGAAGAGCATTGATGAGAAGCTGACCAAGGCCGCAGAACATTTCCTGGCTATCGAAGAGCAGGAAGGCGCCATTGAGAAGGGCGATATTGTGGGCATCAAGATTGCTAGCGAGGATTCCTTCCTGGCCAGCGAGTGCGAGCGTCTGTCGGTGGGCAAGGGCTTTTTCTCCAAGGAGATTGAGGCGGCGCTGATCGGCAAGAAGAAGGGCGACACGTTTGCCACGGAAGCGGACGGCGCTCAGGCAAGCATCACCGTGCTGTGGGTGAAGCGCCGCGTTGTGCCCAAGTTCACCGATGCCATGGCCGCCGCCATGAATGTTGAAGATGTGACCAACGTGCAGGAGTACACGGATTATGTGATCCAGGAGCTTGTGGACGAAGATAAGGAAAAGAAGCAGAACGCTATCTGGAACATGGTCAGCAAAAAGCTTCTGGAAGAAAGCTCCTTTGACGTTGACGAGCAGGAAGTGGATGCACAGTATAAGAAGGATCTGGCCTACCTGCAAAAGGAGCTTGAAGACGACTTTGAGGAGTTCATGCAGGTGAAATACCACGGCAAGTCCCTGGAAGAAAGCAAGAAGAACTACAAACAGGAAATTGTGAAGACCCTGGAGCTGTGCGCCATTGCCGCCCCCATGGCAGAAGAAGACGGCACCCAGTGGACCCGCGAGGATTACGAGGCTGTTATTGATGACATGGTTAGCGAAGAGTATTCCAAGGAAGAACTGCAGCAGAGCATGTCTTATGAGGATTATGTGAAGCAGCAGATGGAAGAATACCTGAAGGCCAAGGTGCTCGAATATTACGACAGCCGCTTTACGGTGACCATCGTGTAAGAAAGGAGCCGGTTTTATGAAGGACGCCAAACCAAAGGTACGTCAAAACTGGAAGCCTTTCCGAGCCCTTATTAAGAAGACGCGTTTGCCTTACGGCCGGATTTTGCTGTGCGTAGCGGCCTCCCTGCTGGTGGCTCAGCTGAATCTGATGTTTCCTTCCTATACGGAGCAGATCATGGAAGGCGACTTCAGCACCAGCATTATCGTCGCCACCATTGCGGTGCTCATTGCCGGCGCCTTTGCCGATACGCTCTATCAGTCCCTCTGCATGATCGTGAAGGGTTTGATCTCCAAGCGCTTCCGCAATGCGGTGTGGGAAAAGGTCATGCACCTGCCCATCAAGTATTACAGCGAGGACGGCACCAATGACCTGATCAGCCGCGTCACGGAAGATACCACCAAGCTGAGTGATTTCCTGACGGATGACGTTGCCGGCTTGATATCAAACATCTACACCCTGGTGGGCACCACCGTGATTCTGCTTTCCTATGACTGGCATCTGGTGCTTGCCGAGGCCGTCATCATTCCGCTGATTATCATCATCGGCATCATCAAGGGTCGGGTTGACTTCAAGTGGAACAATATTCTCCAGCTGCGCGTGGCCGAGCTGACGGGCGGCATGGCAGAACTGCTCTCGAACATTCCGCTGATCAAGACCTTCGGTCAGGAGAAAAAGGCAACGGAGCAGAGCGAAAAGCTCACCGGCGAACTGTACAAGACCAAGATGAAGATGACCTGGATCGCCAATGCGTTTTCTTCCATCTCCACGATCCTGACCGTTGCCGAGTCACTGATTGTGATTTTCTTCGGCATCTACCTCATCAAGAACAACATCATTACCGTCAGCATCTGGGTGGCATTCTACCTCTACTCTACCAACCTGTCCGGCAGTGTGGATACCATGATGACCATCTGGAACGACCTGAAAACGGCTCAGGGTGCTATGCACCGCATTTCCGAACTGTCCTGTGAGGAAGAAGATCCCTACAACGACGGCGAGCCCTTCACGGCTGACGGCAAGGACATCTCCTTCCGTGATGTGTCTTTCAGCTATGAAGATTCGTCTGTGCTGGATCATCTGAGCTTTACGGTACCCAGCGGAAAGATCACGGCCATTGTGGGCATGAGCGGTGCAGGCAAGAGTACCGTGCTGAATCTGCTGGAGCGCTTCTTTACCCCGACGGAAGGCGGAATCTGCTACGGCGACAAGGACATCCGCGACTATACCCTGCGCTCCTGGCGCAAGGCAGTGGGCTATGTGGCGCAGGATGTCTGCCTCCTGGACGGTACCGTGCGCGAGAACCTGGTGTATGCGCTGGATACGCCCATGACTGATGAAGAAATTCTGGCGAAGCTTCGGGAAGTGGGCATGGAAACACTGCTGGATGAGCTGGAATCCGGTTTGGATACCGAGGTAGGCGAGGGCGGATGCAATCTTTCCGGCGGTCAGCGCCAGCGGATCTGCATTGCACGCCTGCTGATGAATCCGCCGGAAATCATCCTGCTGGATGAGGTTACCTCCAACCTGGATGCCTGTGCCGAGGAAAAGACGGATCGTGCCTTGCATACCCTGCTGAAGGGACGCACCGTTATCATGGTCACCCATAAGATTCAAACCGTGCAGGATGCTGATCAGATTGTGGTTTTGCAGGATGGTCACTGCACAGAAAGCGGAACCTATGCCGAACTGATGGAGAAGCAGGGCTTGTTCCGCAGCATGCGGGAAAAGCAGATGCAGGCGGGAGGTGTAGCCTAATGGAAAAGCAAAAGCGAACCAGCTTCCAATCCTTCTTCCATCTGCTGAAGCTGGCGAAACTGCCCTGGTTCAAGTGCGTCCTGTTTATCTGCGCATCCATGGCGGTTTCCACCCTGTCGGTGATGCTGCCGGAAGTGGCCGGCGAAATCATGGACGGAAATATTTTCGATACCTCCTTGATTACAACCTACACTTGGGCTACTATTGTATCGGGTCTTGCCAGCATTGCCATTGCCATCTTCCAAGGATGGATTATGAACCTGTGCGACAGGAACCTGCAGCAGGCGGTGAGCAAGAAGCTGATCCATCTTCCCATGAAGCATTTCCTGAAGATGAATCCTTCATCGCTCATCTCCCGCGTTACATCGGATACTTCCATGGTAAGTTACCTGGTTTTCTATCTGATCAGTATGTTCACCATGATTTACACGCTGATCATCACCCTGGTGGAGGTGTTCACCATTTCCGCCAAGATGACGTATTCCTTGCTGCTGGTGGTGCCGTGGTCCATTGCGGTGTGCGCCATTTCCGGCCGTCTGGTCAGCCGTGCCAACGATCGTCGTCAGACAGCGTATGCAAAGCTGACGAGCTACGTGGCAGACAGACTGCTGAACATCCGCCTCACCAAGAGCTGCGGCATGGAGGACAAAGAAATTGCCTCCAACCAGGCACAGACCGAAGCACTTTACCAGGCTGATAAGAAGCTTGGCCTTGTGCAGATGATCGTTCAGCCCCTGACCTACTCCGCCTCTGCACTGTGCAAAGCACTGATGCTAGTATACGGCGGCGTGCTGGTCGCCAGGGGTGAGATCAGCGCCGGTGACCTGGTGACCTTGGTGATGTATTTGGAAGTGGTACCTACGTACATCATCCAGCCGATTCTGTGCTATGAAACCATCAAAGAAGTGCAGGGCATGACCGCGGAAGCCGGCCAGATTACGAAGCTCCCCGATGAGCCCATCAAATCCAAGGTTTCCTTCGCCCTTGCCGATGCGGATATTCATTTCAAGAATGTTTCCTTTAGCTATAAGGAAAGCACCATTCTCGACGATGTGAGCTTCACCGTGCCGCAGGGTAAGGTCACGGCCATTGTTGGTGTCAGCGGCGCCGGCAAAACCACGGTGCTGAATATGCTGGAGCGCTTCTACGCCCCGACCCAAGGTGAAATTCGCTTTGGCGACACGCCCATTGATGATATTCACCTGGACGAGTGGCGCGAAGCCTTTGGCTACATCCAGCAGAACAGCCCCCTGCTTTCAGGAACCATTCGGGAAAACATCTGCTACGGACTGGATCGCCCCGTTTCTGAGGAAGAACTCATCCGTGCGGCGCAGTGTGCCAATGCCTATGACTTCATCATGGCGCTCCCTGACGGTTTTGATACGGAAGTGGGTGAAGAAGGCGGCAAGCTTTCCGGCGGTGAACGTCAGCGCATTGCCATTGCCAGAACGCTCATTAAGAATCCGGATTATCTGCTGCTGGATGAAGCCACCAGCAATCTGGATGCCAAGAACACCGCCGAGGTGCAGGAAGCTATTCGCTCGGCCGTTAAGGGACGCACGGCGATCATTGTTTCCCACAGCATGAAGGAGATTCGCAACGCAGATCACATTGTCGTTTTGAACGGCGGCAAGGTGTCCTCTGCCGGCACCCATGATGAGCTGTACGGCAAGGACGACGTGTACACCACCTTCTGCGATCTGCAGTCGGATCAAGCACAGTAAAGATTGAGAAGCATACGGAATCATACGATAGAAAGGAAAGTAACATGGATAAGCATTTTGTATTCAAGACTGCCAAGGAAGTTTGCGCCGATGAAATCAGTTTCGACTATGTGGACGGCTACATTTTCAATGTAGAGATTGTGGGAGGATGCGACGGCAACTCTCACGCCGTGATGAGCCTGGCAGAAGGCATGAAGGCGGAGGACGTGATTCGCCGTACCCGCACCATTACCTGCCATGGCGGCAACTCCTGCCCGATGGAGCTTTCCCGTGCCATCCGTCAGTGCATCGAGGAAGCAAAGAAACAGGTCGAGGATGAACAAGCCAAGGCCTAAGTTCAGCGCGGGAGGGACACCTAGGTGCCTCTCCTTCGCTTTTTATGGAGGACAACATGAAGAGCACCCTACATGGATTCATTCAAACGCAGGAAACCCCGGTTCGCGAATTGGGCGGAACGATGCTTCGCTTCGTTCATGAGAAAACAGGATTGGAGCTTGCCTGGCTGAAGCGGCTGGAAGAGAACAAGACCTTCGGCATCGCCTTTGAAACACTGCCGGAGGATGACACGGGCGTGTTTCATATTCTGGAGCATTCGACCCTGTGCGGCTCGGAAAAATATCCTGTGAAGGAACCGTTTGTGGCGCTGATGAAGAACTCCATGAACACCTTCCTGAACGCCATGACCTTCCCGGATAAAACCATCTATCCCGTGTCCAGCAAGAACAACAAGGATTTCATGAACCTGGTGTCTGTCTATCTGGACGCGGTGTTTGCTCCGGCCATCTACCATAAGCAGGAGATCTTCCTTCAGGAAGGCTGGCACTATGAATTCGATGAAGACGGATCGGCCTATTGCAACGGCGTCGTTTTCAACGAGATGAAGGGTGTGTACTCCGATCCGGATGAGCTGGCAGACACGGCCCTGATGCAGGCGCTCTTCCCCGATACGCCCTATCATTATGCCTACGGCGGTGACCCGGAGAAGATCCCGGATCTGACCTATGAGCAGTTCCTCGAAACCCATAAGCGGTTCTATTCACCGTCCAATGCCTATGTGTTCCTTGACGGCATGGTGGATCTTGATGCCGTGCTTGCCCTGCTGGATGAGCAGTACCTGAGCCATATGGAGAAGGGCACCCGCATTGCACCGCCGCCGAAGCAGGATGCGGTAAAGCGCCCGATGGTCTGCACGGAATACGAGGTTGGTTCCGAGGAAGAGGAGGACGGCACGGTTCGCCTGCTGTACGGCAACGTCATCGGCGATTGCACCGAGCGCGAAAAGCTGGTGGCCATGGAGATCCTCGGCGACGTCCTCTGCGGGGATAACCAGTCGCCCCTGTGCAAAGCCGTGCTGGAAAGCGGCCTGGCGGAAGATGTGGTGTTATCCGTGCAGGGAGAAATCCGCCAGCCCTACGCGAAGCTGGAACTTCGCAATATGAGCCGCGAAAACGTCGAGCAGGCGGAAAAACTGGTGCAGAAGGTGCTCACCGACATTGCCGACCAGGGCATTGACAAGGAAGCCCTGGATGCCGCCATGGCCAATGCCAAATTCAGAATGCAGGAGCGCGACTTTGGCGGCGAACCGCAAGGCGTTGTGCTCTTCCAGCAGGTGATGGACAGCTGGCTCTACGGCGGCGCACCGGAAGATCATCTGGAAGTCGGCGAGGTGTTTGCCTCCCTTGAGGAAAAGGCAAAGCACGGCTATTTTGAAGCGCTGGTGAAGGAAATTCTGCTTCAGAATCCCCACGCCGCCACGGTGCTGCTTCTGCCGTCCCATACCCTGGGAGAGAAGCGTGCCGAAGCGGAAATGCAGCGGGTGGACAGCCGTCTTGCTTCCATGTCCGATGAGGCGGTGCAGGCACTGCATGCCAAGCAGGAAGCGCTTGCCGCATGGCAGATGAGCGAAGATTCGCCGGAAGTGTTGGCCACCATGCCGTCCTTGACCCTTGCTGATGTGGACGTCCATCCGGAGCAAATCCCCACGGAAATTTCCGAGGCAGACGGCGTGCAGATTCTTCACCATCCCGTAAACAGCAACGGGATCATCTATTGCAGTCTGTACTTTGACATCAGCGACTTGACGGAACAGGAAATTTCCCGCGCTGCCTTGCTCTGCGACCTGCTGGGCAAACTGGACACGACCCGATACACTTCAGAAAAACTTGCAATCGCCGTGCGGAAGATCTTCGGCTCTCTGGATTTCTCCATCGAATCCTTTGCCGGTGAAAATGAAACGGATGCCTGCAGAACCAAGCTTTGCGTAAGCTACAGCACCCTGCAGGAGAACGCCGCGGAGGCCATGGCACTGGCGGTGCACATCTTGCGCGAAACCCGCTATGATGATATCACGGCCATCCAGAACATCATCCGTCAATGCCGTGTGGAACTTTATCAGGAAATCGCCATGTCCGGATCCCAGGCGGCGCTTCGCCGTCTTTCGGCCGCATGCAGTGTTTCCGGCGTTGTCAGCGAATGCAGTAACGGTATCCGCTATTATCAATTCCTGAAGGAGCAGGACGCGACGGAAGACTTCCGCTTCCTGCAGTCCATGGCGGATGCCGTCTTCTGCCGGGATGGCCTGACGGTGAGCTTCACGAGCGACACCGCCGAACCGTCTCTGGCGGCGCTCACCAAGCTTCCTGCAGGAAAGCATCAAAGAAAGCCCCAGAGCCTGAAGCCCTGGAGCACGATGAAGG
>CAVBFK010000055.1:0-10248 GCA_963594395.1 Lachnospiraceae bacterium | reverse complement strand
ACCCTCGGTGTAGGTGGCGGTGGGCACAGCCTTCACATATTCGCGGATACGCTTGCGCTCCACTTCCTTCAGCTGCTTGATCACAGCCAGGTTCACACCGTTGGGGTCATGGATGTAGCCGTTGGAGTCGCTCATGGCAACCACCTTGGCACCCATCTCCGTGATCTTTTGGGCGGCGTAAATGGCCACGTTGCCACTGCCGGAAATTACCACGGTCTTGCCAGCCACGGACTTGCCGTTGGCTTCCATCATGGCCTGGGTCAGATAGCACAGACCGAAACCGGTGGCTTCCTTGCGAGCCAGGGAACCGCCCCAGGTCAGACCCTTGCCGGTCAGCACGCCTTCGTACAGGCCGGTGATGCGCTTGTATTGGCCGTATAGGTAGCCGATTTCGCGGGCACCAACGCCGATGTCGCCGGCAGGAACGTCAACGTCCTTGCCCACATGACGATACAACTCAGTCATGAAGCTCTGGCAGAAGCGCTGCACCTCGTTGTCACTCTTGCCCTTGGGATCAAAGTCGCTGCCACCCTTGCCGCCGCCGATGGGCAGGCCAGTCAGACTGTTTTTCAGAATCTGCTCAAGACCCAGGAACTTGATGATTGACAGGTTCACGCTTGGATGCAGACGCAGGCCGCCCTTGTACGGACCAATGGCGCTGTTGAACTGCACACGATAGCCACGGTTCACCTGCACCTGACCGTTGTCATCCATCCACGGTACGCGGAACATGATCACGCGCTCAGGCTCAACATAGCGCTCTAGCAGGCCAGCCTTCTCATATTCGGGATGGCGGTCTACCACGGGCTTCAGGGTGGTCAGAATTTCCGTTGCGGCCTGAATAAATTCAGGCTCATGGGCATTGCGTGCCTTCAGGTCATCCAGTACGCGCTGTGCATAGTCACTCATATTCAGTTTCTCCTTTCTGATTTGACCATGGGGGAAACATCACGCCCATGGGCTTTGGCATCATTGACAAAGCATCAGTACGTTGCTATTGTACATGCAAATGGAATGAATATGCAATAGGGAAGATTGCCTTTCTTATGTTTTTCTTTTGAAAAGGGGAAATCCGTATCGCGCGAAAGTAGTAGGATGATGTCACCAACCCAATCGCGAAAATGGGTCAAGGGTCGAAGACCCTTGCAGGGTCCAGGGGCGGCGCCCCTGGTAGGGCATGGGGCGAAGCCCCCAAAACCCAGCGCAGTCGCGAAGCGCAACTGCGCATGGCAAGGAATCATGTAGCGCTGAACAGCGAAGCGTTTTCAGCGCCACGCTGCAATAGAGAATTGTCTTTTTCCTTAAAGTGATTGCTGTCCTATCTTCCAGGGGCTTTCCGATCGCCCTCTGGACTCCTTCGGTGCACTCCTTTTAATAAGTATTCAACCGCATCTGTTAACTCGTAAAAAAGGTGCATGCGAATGGGTCAAGGGGATTTCATCCCGTAGGTCTTCGTCCCTTGACCCATTAAAATATCCCTTGACGCCAGGCGGGCATAATGGTACACTGTTCTTGCGATGATCGAAAAGAGTACCGCACGGACACCTGACAGGGAGAGGACGCCATGGATTGAGAGCGTTCTCAAGGGCAAGGCGGGAAAGTGCATTCGGGAGTGTGACAGGCAATGCTGTCCGGCAGGGAACCGATAAAGTCCCGCGTGAGTAAAACGCAAGAGTGGAACCGTGTATATGCACCTCTTGCACCCGTGATGGGTGCAGGAGGGCTTTTTTATGAAGCGGAGGAGATCGCCATGTATCTTTACAATTCGGCAACCCATCAGAAGGCACCCTTTGTGACCCACACCCCCGGCCATGTGGAAATGTACACCTGCGGCCCGACCGTTTATCATTTCGCCCATATCGGCAACCTGCGCAGCTACATCATGGAGGATGTGCTGGAAAAGTTCCTGCGCTATGAGGGTAACAGCGTGAACCGCGTGATGAACATCACCGACGTGGGACATCTGGCCAGCGATGCAGACACGGGTGAGGATAAGATGCTCAAGGGCGCCCGTCGTGAGCACAAGACCGTGATGGAAATCGCCAAGTATTACACCGATGCCTTCTTTGAAGACTGCCGCAAGCTGAACATCAAGCGCCCCGATACCGTTCAGCCGGCCACGGGGTGCATTGATGAGTACATCACCATTATTACGTCCCTGTTGGAAAAGGGCTATGCCTATCAGGCAGGCGGCAACGTATATTTCGATACGTCTAAGCTGAAGAAGTATTACATCTTCAACGATCACGATGAGGAAGATCTGGAAGTCGGCGTCCGCGAAGGGGTGGAAGAAGACACCAACAAGCGCAACCGCAACGACTTTGTGCTGTGGTTCACCAAGAGCAAGTTTGAGGATCAGGCGCTGAAGTGGGATTCTCCCTGGGGCGTGGGTTATCCCGGCTGGCACATTGAGTGCTCCGGCATTTCCATTAAGTACAACGGCGAATACCTGGATCTGCACTGCGGCGGCATTGACAATGCCTTCCCGCACCACACCAATGAGATCGCCCAGTCGGAGTCTTTCCTGGGACATCCCTGGTGCCCCCAGTGGTTCCACGTGCATCACCTGAACACGGCCACAGGCAAGATGTCCAAGTCCAAGGGCGAGTTCCTGACGGTGTCCCTGCTGGAAGAAAAGGGTTACGATCCCCTGAGCTATCGCTTCTTCTGCCTGCAGAGCCATTACCGCAAGAATCTGGTGTTCTCCTGGGAGAATCTCGATAACGCCCAGGGTGCCTATCAGAAGCTGATTCGCCGCGTGGCCGCATTGAAGCGTGAAGGCGAAGTGGACGAGCAGGCCGTTCAGACCTACAAGGAAAACTTCATCCGCCAGGTGGGCAACGACCTGAACACGTCCCTGGGCATTACGGCCATCTACGATGTGCTGAAGGCCAATGTGAATGATGCTACCAAGCTGGCTCTGCTGGACAGCTTCGACACCGTGCTGGGGCTGAGTCTGACGGAGAAGGCCGCCAAGCTGCAGGAGGAAGAAGCCAAGGCGAAGGCCGCCGCCAGCACGACGGACGGCTACACCGTGACCGGCGATGGCGATGAGGAGATTGACAAGCTGGTGCTGCAGCGTGCACAGGCCAAGAAGGCTCGCAACTTTGCCGAAGCTGACCGCATCCGTGATGACCTGAAGGCTCGCGGCATTGAAGTGACTGACGTTCCCGGCGGTGCCGTGTGGAAGCGCGTGTAATGCTGTTCATAACAAAAAACGATGGCTCTTTGCGGAGCCATCGCTTTTTGATTGGTTTCACTCGCACAGGTTGCTGCCGTTTTTGCGGTATTGCTGGGGAGTACAGCTGTAAAGGGTCTTAAACTGCTTGGTAAAATAGGCGGAAGAGTCAAACCCGCAGGCAAGGGCGATGGCGGAAATCGACATATCCGACTGTTCGGACAGCATGGCGGCGCCGCGCAGCAAGCGATACCGGAGCAGATACTGAATCGGTGCTTCACCAATGGTACGCTTGAAGCAGCGCAGGGTTTCACGCTCGCTGATGCCACAAACCTGGGCAATGTCCTTCAGTGTCAGCTTGTCAGCATAGTGGGTGTGAATGTAACTCATCATGGCGGCCAGGCGCTGGGCATCCACGTTGGTGGGCGCGGGTGTTTCACGGGCAGACGGCATAATCTGCCGATACACTTCCATCATCAGGGCAGACAACGCATCCCGCACCACAAACTCGTAGCCTTCCTGATCAAACCGCAGGGCAGAAAAGCCATCTTCATATCGCTTGGCCAGCTCATCACTGTGAACAACCAGGCAAAGGAAAGAAGGGGAGGACACGAGCGGCGAAATATACTTGACGGCAAAGGAAGAATCTGCCGTACCGGTAAGCAGCATGGTGGAGAACACAAAGGAATGAATCACCGCCTTGGGGAAACCAACGGCCATATGCAGGGCGTTGCTGTTAATGATGGCAATATCCCCTGGGGAAAGCATGTATTGTTCGGAAAGCACATGCAGGCGGAGCGTTCCTTCGGTAACCAGAATGGTCTCCAGCTCTTCGTGCCAGTGCCATGGAATGATGTCATCGATATTTTCACGGGGTGCGCATAAATAACCCGCGCAGGGAAAAGCAGGGGTTCCGTGAGGCTGAAGCTCTTTTCCCTCACGATTGGTGTTTAATCCACAGGCTTGCAGTGGCATAAAAATCCTCCTAAGGCGCTATTGTTATAAAACTGGGCGTTTTTGCGATTGAAATAAATAAACCCAGACGATATAATGATAACGCATTGCGAAGGAAAATGCAAGATGGAGGAAAAACTGATGGCAGGATTGATCTTGGCGGTTATTTACGTGTCCTTTATCAGCCTTGGCTTGCCGGATGCGCTTCTTGGTGCGGCATGGCCGAAGATGGTGACGGAGTTTGATGTCCCTGTATCCTATGCGGGGGCAATTTCGATGATCATTGCCTTTGGCACGATTGTTTCCAGCCTGCAGAGCGACCGTTTGACCCGCAAGGTGGGTACCGGCGTGGTGACGGCGGTCAGCGTGGGCATTACCGCTCTGGCACTGTTCGGTTTTTCCATCAGCCACAGCTTCCTTGCCTTGTGCCTGTGGGCGATTCCCTACGGCCTGGGTGCCGGCAGTGTGGATGCATCGCTGAACAACTATGTGGCTTTGCACTACAAGGCCAAGCATATGAGCTGGCTCCACTGCATGTGGGGCATCGGCGCATCGGTGGGACCGTCCATCATGGGGGCGGTGCTGACGGGCGGCGCCAGCTGGAACATGGGCTATCGGGTGATTTCGATCATTCAGGTGGTATTGACGGCGATTCTGATTTTCAGCCTGCCCAAGTGGCAGAAACGTACCGACCAGCTGGAAGACACGCCCCAAGGAAAGCCGCTGACCCTGCGGGAAATTTTCCGCATTCCCGGTGCCAAGGAAATCATGCTCTGCTTCTTCTGCTACTGTGCCGTGGAGCAGACCACCATGCTGTGGGCATCCAGCTATCTGACCATGATGAAGGGTGTTGCGGCACAGACGGCCGCCACCTTTGCAGGCATGTTCTGTATCGGCATCACCATTGGTCGCGGCATTAACGGTTTCATTGCCATGAAGCTCACCGATGCGCAGATGATTCGCATGGGCATGGGCATTATCTTGGCTGGCATTCTGATTATGTTCCTGCCGCTGGGTGAAGTGTGCTCGCTGATAGGTTTCTCCCTCATTGGCTTGGGATGCGCACCGGTCTACCCGTGCATCATCCATTCCACACCCGCACATTTCGGTGCAGAACGTTCCCAGGCACTCATCGGGGTGCAGATGGCCAGCGCCTACGTGGGCACCTTGCTGATGCCGCCGCTGTTCGGACTGATTGCCGATCATGTGTCCATCGGTCTTCTGCCGGCCTACCTCCTGATTCTGCTGGCGCTGATGGCCGTGATGCATGAACGGCTGATGAAGATTACCGCCTAATAAAAAATGCCGATCCGCTTCTATCAGATGGCGGGTCGGCTTTTTGCATGCAGTTTGTGATTTAAGGTACCAGGGTTGCGAAGAAGATGATATCGCTGACGGAGCGCACCTTGTTGGAGGAAGTGGCGTTGATCTTTTCACCGCGCATGGCCACCGTGGAGGAAGAACCGCCGTCCAGATTGTAGGCATTGATGCAGCCCAGCTCCTTGCACAGGGCGGCCATCTGCAACAGGTCAAAGCCCACGGAGCCTTCGTTTTCGGGACCTTCGCAGGTGAGAATCAGGTAGGACAGGTGACCCAGCTGACCAATGGCCATGCGCTGAGTTTTCTTGCCCTTGCCGTTGTCCATGGTGACGGTGGAAAGATCCGTCAGGGGCTCGCCGTCAATCACCAGACCGGGGCCGAAGCAGAAGGCATGCACCACCGTGCCCTCAAAGTTGTTGAAGGCTTCCTTGGTGGTGGGGCTGAGAATGGTGAAGTCACCGTTTTCATCGATGATCAGGGTTTCGCGGCCGGCTACGGGGTTGAAGCGAATCTGCTCCGTGTTGCGCACCACAATGCCCTGGCTGTGATAGGTGTAGTAGTCGCCGTTGATGCCCAGCACGCCGCCGTACTTCTGCAGGGTTTGGCTCACAGGCGCCGTGCGCTTGTTGCGCCAGGTGCCGGCAATACCGGTGCGAATCTGGCTGGCATCTGCCACGGTGACGTAAATGGCCATGACGTTGGTGTCATCCCGGCGGAAGGTTTCAATGCGGATATCCAGCGAATCGTCATGGTAGCCTGCATTGTCCGGCAGGTAGCACTCCTCGTGGGGGGCGTAGGGCATGACCTCCGCATTCCAGGGGATGGGGGTAAAGCCGGTGGTGTCTGTGAATTCCTCTTCTTCCTCGGCAGATTCGGTTACCACGGCGTCCTCTGCCAGGGCAGTGGAAAAAAGCATCATCAGGGCAAAAAACAGCGCCAGCGCTCGTTTCATCATCTTCACACTCCGTTTGGTAATACCGAAATTATAGCATAGATGCAAGCAGATTGGCAAGCAAGTTCCCTACGCATCCTGCTTATGCCGGAATTGGAGGGGCGTCATATGGTACTGTTGGCGGAAACGCCGGACGAAGTTGCTCACATCGCCGTAACCGCACTGGGCGGCAATCTCCATAACGCTTAGCTCGGTCTTTTGCAGAAGCACCTTGGCACGGTTGAGTCGGCTCTGAGTAACGTACTGCATGGGACTGATGCCCACCTGCTTCTTGAAATGCGCGGAGAGACAACCCGGACTGACATGGAACGTGTCGGCCAGGCTTTGCAGATTCAGCGGCTCGGTAACATGCTTGTCCAGGGTGTTCAAAATGTCCTGCATGGGCAGGAACGAAACGGACTGCTCCGGCAGAAACATGTCCGGCCGCAGCTCCTGCGCGTCGGTGAGAATCAGGGTCATCAGTGCTTCGATCCGCTCATCACGGTAGGCGCCGCCGCGGTCTGCCGCGTCCTTCAGCATGGCAAAATACTGGTCAAACCTAGGCTTCTCATCTCCCGTCTGCAACACGTAGGAGAACTGTGCTCCGTGCAGCCGGAAAACGGACAGCAGGAGCACATCATTGTGAAAGGCCTGCAGCTGATGTACGGGAATCTGCAAATAGTACCGATGATATTCCGGCGTGATGAGATGCGTGGCATGCTCATCGAATTGGTTGAGAAAAACCAACGCCCCTGCCTCTGCACGAAATTCACGGCCGCGGATGGTCAGCATAACGGCACCCTGGGTAATGTAGAGAAGCTCGTAGTACACATGGGTGTGCAGATGATGGGATACAAGCTCTTCGCTGTAGACAATTTCAAAAGCCATGCGCCTCATCCTCTTACAAATCGATTTTACATATTTTCAGCACAAATCTGCGCAACGGATGGTTCGGTTTTACTTTATCATAGAGGTAGCAAAAACACAAGGAGAATATCGCCATGAAGCATGAAACGTTCCATTATGCTACCCTGGAAGCTGTGGAGGAAAAGGCCAAGGAGCTGGGGGCATTTCTTCCTCTGTCCCGGAACACGAACATCCTGTACCAGCCGCTGAAAATCGGCAAGCATGAAGCCAATAACCGCATTGCCTTCCAGCCCATGGAGGGAACGGACGGCACGGAAGACGGCACTCCGGATACGTTGACCTGCCGCCGGTATGAGCGGTTTGCCAAGGCTGGCCCCGGTCTCATTTGGTTTGAGGCGGTGGCGACGGTTCCGGAAGGCCGTGCCAGCGCCCATCAGCTGTATCTGACGGAGAAGAACGTGGACGCATTCAAGCGCCTGACGGATCGCATCCGTGAAATCAGCCTGAAAGAAAACGGCTATGCTCCTGTGATTGTGATGCAGGCCACCAATTCGGGACGCTATTCCAAGCCCCACGGTTATCCTGAACCGTTGATTGCCTACAACTGTCCGCCGCTGGAAGATGAACCTCTGCCCAAAGACCGCATTCTTTCCGATGATGACCTAAAGCGCTATGAGGCGGCGTTCGGCCCTACGGCAAAGCTGTGCGAGGAAGCCGGGTTTGATGGCATGGATGTGAAGTGCTGTCACCGCTATTTGGCCTGCGAATTGCTCAGCGCCTATACCCGCCCCGGGGAATACGGCGGAAGTTACGAGAACCGCACCCGATTCCTCAAGAATGCGTACCGCGCAGCCAAGGCGTCGGTCAACGCGCCGGATTTCTTCTTCACAAGCCGGCTGAATGCCTATGACGGCTTTGCCTATCCTTACGGATTCGGCGTGCGGGAAGGAAGTCTTGAGCCGGACATGACCGAGGCCATCCGCCTGGTCGGGGAGCTCAAGCAGGAATTCGATATCCCCTTGATCAACATCACCATGGGCAATCCCTATCGCAATCCCCATGTCAACCGCCCCTACGATCACGGCAATTATGTGCCGGATGAGCATCCCATGGAGGGGCTTGGGCGGATGATGAAGGGGCTCAGCGAGATTCAGCATGCGCATCCTGATTTGCCGGTGCTAGGCAGTGCCTTCAGTTATCTGCGGCAGTTTGCGCCGAACCTGGCGGCAGGCATGGTGGAAGGCGGACACTGCGCCATGACCGGCTTCGGCCGCATGGCTTTTGCAGATCCTGACTTTGTGCAGGAACTGCGCAGGGAAGGAAGCATCGATAAGAAGCAGGTGTGCATGGCCTGCGGCGGCTGTGCCGTGCTCCTTCGGGCAGGAACGCCTGCGGGATGCATCGTTCGGGATCGGGAGGTGTATAAGCTGTGAAAACCGCATTGGTGACGGGCTCCAGCCGAGGCATCGGCCGAGCCATTGCAGACTTGCTCCATGACAATGGCTATACTGTGATCTACACCGGTACGCGGGCGGAACGGCCTGCTGATCTTCCGGAGGATCGGGTGTATCTTCCGCTGAATATTGCGGACGCTGCCCAGCGGCAAGCGGCGATCGATACCGTGACAGCACGCTTCGGCCGGCTGGATGTGCTGGTAAATAACGCCGGTGTTGCACCGCTGGAGCGGCGGGACATCCTGGAAATGACGGAAGAAAGCTTCGATCGGGTGCTGGGCATCAACCTGAAAGGAACACTCTTCATGTGCCAGGCGGCGTCAAAGGCCATGCTGGCAGGCAAGGAACAGCTGGGGGAAGATTATCATCCCAGAATCGTCAACATTGGCAGTATGTCGGCCTATACCTCCAGCACCTCTCGCGGTGAATATTGCATCAGCAAGGCAGGCATTGGCATGGTGACCAAGCTCTTTGCGGATCGTTTGGCAGAGGAAGGCATTCCGGTCTTTGAAGTGCGGCCGGGCATTATTGATACAGATATGACCCATGTGGTGCACGGCAAATATCAGAAGATGATCGAGGACGGTCTTCTGCCCATCAAGCGTTTCGGTCAGCCGGAAGATGTGGCCAAGATGGTGCTGGCCTGCTGCTCGGGCTTGCTGGATTATTCCGTGGGTCAGGTGCTGGACGCGGACGGAGGCTTTGCCCTCAGGAGATTGTGAACCATGAAAGAGATGGCAATCCGCACGGTGGTGGTAGGTTCCGGCTGTGCAGGATTCAATGCGGCAGACTGGCTGTCTGCCCTGGGAGAAGACGTTCTGCTGGTAACCGAAGACATGAACGCCGGCACCAGCCGCAACACGGGCAGTGATAAGCAAACCTACTATAAGATGTCCCTGGCCGGAGACGATGGGGACAGCGTAGGAGAAATGACCCGTACCCTCAAGAAAGATGACGTGGACGGCGACCTTGCCCTGTGCGAGGCGGCAGGGTCGGTGCCTTGCTTCCTGAAGCTGGCCTCCCTGGGCGTGCCGTTCCCTTTCAATGAATACGGGGAATACGTGGGCTACCAGACGGATCATGATCTTCGCCGAAGAGCCTCCAGCGCGGGGCCGCTGACCAGCCGCTACATGACAGAAGCCCTGGAGAAAAGCGTACGGGCGCGGAAGGTGCCCATCTGCGACCATACCCTGGCATGCCGTATTCTGACGGATGAAGAAGGCGTATGCGGCCTTTTATGCCTGGACACGCAGGAAAAAGATTGGTTGCTTATCCGCTGTGCCCATGTGGTGCTGTGCACAGGCGGCCCTGCGGCCATCTATCAGGCAAGGGTCTATCCTGAAAGTCAGTACGGCATGAGCGGCATGGCCTTTGCCGCCGGAGCGGAAGGCGAAAACCTGGATCGCTGGCAGTACGGGCTGGCATCGGTGAAATTCCGCTGGAATGTGTCCGGCAGTTATCAGCAGGCACTGCCGCGGTATGTCTCCGTGGGGGCAGACGGCACGGAGCATGAGTTTCTGGCCGAGGCACTGGGAGAAGCGGAA
>CAVBFK010000054.1:0-12811 GCA_963594395.1 Lachnospiraceae bacterium | reverse complement strand
CGCAATCCATAGGGATATCTTCCTCACTGCCCTCAATGGCCACAGGGCGGCGGCGGCCGGAAGCGTCCGGCTCACCAAGCTCCATCTTCTGGCACCGAATGCCGGAAACCCAGCCTTTGTCGTCCCCCAGGACGGACACAGGATTGGTCAGGAAGCTAAACTGAATGCCTTCCTCCTGGGCATGCTCAACCTCTTCATGGCGAGCGGGCAGCTCAGCGGCGGTGCGGCGATAGATGACCGTTACCTCTGCGCCGAGGCGGCGTGCACAACGGGCGGCGTCCATGGCGACGTTACCGCCGCCTACCACGGCCACATGCTTGCCGTGCTGAATGGGCGTTGTGCTGTCAGGCTTGTAGGCCTTCATCAGATTGATACGCGTCAGAAACTCATTAGCAGAATAGACGCCCTTGAGATTTTCGCCGGGAATGTTCATAAACTTCGGCAGTCCGGCGCCGGAGCCAATGAACACCGCCTCAAAGCCCTGCTCGGTCATCAGCTCGTCAATGGTCAGCGTGCGGCCGATGACCACGTTCGTTTCCACCTTGACGCCCAATGCCTTCAGGGTGTCAATCTCCTTGCCGACAATGGCCTTCGGCAGACGGAACTCAGGAATGCCGTACACCAGCACACCGCCGGCCAGATGCAGTGCCTCAAAGACGGTGACGTCATAGCCTTTCTTGGCCAGGTCGCCTGCGCAGGTCAGACCGGAAGGGCCGCTGCCCACCACGGCCACCTTGTGGCCATTGGATTCAGGGCGGGCAGGCTCTTCTGTTGCATGCTTGGAATGCCAATCTGCCACGAAGCGTTCCAGTCGGCCAATGGCAACGGCTTCGCCCTTGATGCCGCGGACGCACTTCTGCTCACACTGGCTTTCCTGCGGGCAGACGCGGCCGCACACGGCAGGCAGACTACTGGTCAGGCTGATGATACGATAGGCTTCTTCAAAATCGCCTTCGCTGACCGCATGAATAAATTCAGGGATGTGGATATGCACAGGGCAGCCGCCCATGCAAGGCTTATTCTTGCAATTCAGGCAACGCTTTGCCTCATCGATGGCAGTTTCCTCATCGTAGCCCAGGGATACCTCAAGGAAATTCTTGCTGCGCACCTCGGGTGCCTGATTGGGCATCGGGTGCTTATTGGGCATCATGTTCGGCATGTCACTGCACCTCCTTGCGGAACAGATTGCAGGCTTCTTCATAGGCGTGTCGTTCAAAGTCGCGATAGGTTGCACCGCGCGCCATGGCCTCATCAAAATCAATCTCGTGACCGTCAAACTCAGGGCCATCCACACAGGCGAACTTCGTTTTGCCGCCAACGGTCAGCCGGCATCCGCCGCACATGCCCGTACCATCGATCATGATGGGGTTCATGCTGGCCACCGTCTTCACGCCGAATTCCTTGGTAAGCTTGCAGACAAACTTCATCATCGGCAGCGGTCCAATGGTGATGACCTCATCATAATTTTCGCCGCTCTCAATCAGCTTGCGCAGGGCATCCGTCACCAGGCCCTTTTCGCCCCAGGAGCCGTCATCGCTCATGCGGATGAGCTTGTTGGTATGAGCTGCAAACTCATCTTCCAAAATCACCAAATCCTGATTGCGGAAGCCGATCACCGCATGCACTTCACAGCCCTGCTCATGCAACTTCTTCGCCACAGGGAAAGCAATAGCGCATCCAACGCCGCCGCCCACCACAGCGACCTTATGCAATCCTTCCGTATGGGTTGCCCGACCCAGGGGGCCCACGAAGTCATGAATAAAGTCGCCCTCGTTCAGGTGGTTCAGCTTTTCGGTTGTAGCACCGACAATCTGGAAAATGATCGTGACGCTGCCATTTTCCCGATCGTAATCTGCCACTGTCAGCGGGATGCGTTCGCCATCCTCATCAACCCGCAAAATGATGAACTGACCGGGTTCCGCCTTCCGAGCCACCAGTGGTGCATCAACGCGCATCAATGTCACCGTCGGATTCAGACTCTTCTTTTCCAGAATCTTATTCACAGATGTCCCTCCTTGAACAAAGATACTAGTTTTATTATAACACAGAAAAATGTGCATGAAAAGCGCTTTGTAGCAAACAGTCAATAATCTTGTGCTAGTTTTGTCTGTAAGCGCCCATAGAAGCCTTGTTCATCCGTGCGAACAAAGCGGACGCGCTCCGAGGAGATGGTGCATTCTACCCGGTCGCCGTTTTTCAGCGGCAGGCGAGAGATGCCGTCAATCACCAACTGTGGGGATTCCTTGACACTGCGGCTTTCTGCCATGCTCACTTCCACCGTGACGGTTTCATTGCCGGATACCACCAAGGGTGCGCACAGCGCCGCGTGGGGGCAGATGGGCGTCACCACTGCCTGCACCGCTTCCGGAAGAAGGATTGGTCCGCCGGCAGACAAATTGTAAGCGGTAGAACCCGTAGGCGTGCTGACCAGCATGCCGTCGCCGGAAACGCGGACGATCGGGGTGCCGTCCACCAGCAGGCGCATCTTCAACGTATGGCAAAAGGCACTGCGGTAGATCACTGCCTCATTGAGGGCAAAGAACTCCGTGACCTCCGTACCGGAAGTCAGGGTTCCCTTCAGCATCACCCGTTTTTCCAGCCGGAAATCCTTGTGAAAAATGCGCTGGAGTTTTTCCTCTGCGGCATAGGGTTCGCAGTCCGTGAGATAGCCCAGGTGACCGTAATTCACCGCCCAAATAGGAATGTCCGTGGGATGAATGGCTCTAACCGCACGGAGCACAGTGCCATCCCCGCCGACAACAATAGCCATATCCACGGATTGAAGCAATGCCGCATCTTCTTCACCGTAAAGAAACGCCTCATGGCCTGCCTGGCAGATCATTTGACGCATTTGTTCGGCGCACGCCTCGGCCTGCGGATTGGTGATATTGGGCATGATTAGGAACCGCATCACAGTGCCCCCTTTGACATTTTTGATGATATGCCACAGTGGGAGAGCCTATTCAGACTCTCCCACTGCTATTGGATTGGTCAAATCAGAGATCGTTATTGTCCTGATTCTTCAGTTCTTCATTAGCTGCCTGGGTACGGCGGCGGCGAGGCGTGTAGTTTGCACCACTGCTTGCCGTTTCATCCGTATTGCGGTAGCTTGCGGTATACTGCTGACGCTCTGTTTCACCAGTGCTGTCCTGACGATAGCTTGCCGTGTACTGCTGGCGCTCCGTTTCGCCGGTGCTGTCCTGATGATAGTTCGCCGTGTACTGCTGAGAGGCGGTACCATTGTTGGCACTGCTCTGCGGACGGTAGCTGGAAGAATACTGCTGGGGCGTTCCGCTGGTGGTCTCCGTGGGACGATAGGCATTATAGCGCTGCTGGCCGGATGCCGTATTCGTACCGCTGTTCTGACCGTAGGTATTGCGGGTGCCCTGCGCGTTATTCACACTCTGGCGGCCGGTCTGCTGAGCAGAACGATCGCCCGTGGTATTGCGCATGCCCGTCACGTCGGGAGCGGCCTTCACTTCCGGACGGCGATACGTCGAAGAAGAGGCAGAGGCGGAAGCGTTGGTACGCTGGCCGTTCCGTGCATAGGGATTCTGTGCCTGTGCAGCGGTGCCGTTCGGATTGCGCTGCTGGCCGTTCTGCGGGTAGCCGGGACGCATCTGACCCTGAGGAGCATTGCTACGCTGTGCGGCTGCACGCTTGGCTGCGGCACGCTGCTGTGCGGCACGCTTCTTATTCTGGCTGTACACGATGTAGCCATAGACGCCGCCGCCAATGCAAACCAGAGCAATCAGGACGCCGATAATCCAGCCGATGGAGGAACCGGAATCGCTGTTGTCATCCGGGTCGCTGATTTCAATGGTGGCAACGGGCTCTTCGGTCGTTTCGACAGGCTCAGGCAGTTCGCTGGTCGTGGGCGACGCCGTGGGAGAAGACGTAGGTGCTTCGGTGGTTGCCAGAGGTGCCACGGTAGCGAAGGGATCGAAAGGCTCGTAGCTCACATTCAAGGCGCTGTTGCTCTTCCACTCTTCCACCGTGCTGTCCTCAGCGGAGGGAACGGTGCCGCTGGTGCTCGTTCCGCTGTTGGTGCTGCTGGAACTACTGCTGGACGAATTGTTGGAGATGCCCTTCTTGTACTCATCGCTGGTCAGGAAGGACTGCACTTCTTCAATCGTCATCTGCTTGAAGTAGTTGCCCATGACGTAGCCCGTGGTATTGTTATAGGAAATGTGATACCAAGTCTGTCCGTTGACTTCTTCCGTGCCAAGGATCAGGCACAGGGCGTACTGCTTCAGGGTGCCGACCTTGGTAGAGCTGGTCGATGCACTCTTGCGGAAGTTCACGGAAGTGGTGGTCACGTAGCCATAGCTGGACAGGGACTGCTCATTGTAGGGCTGAGGCGTGGAGCTGGGAACAGGCGTCGGTGTGCCCTTCTTCAGGTTCTCCGTGTAGTCTGCGATTTCCTGAGCGGTCATCATACGAAGCAAGTCGGCGCGGATGTAGCCGTAGACGCCATTGTAGTTGACAATGTGCCAAGCCACATTATTGGCATCGTACACCTGACCCATCACCAGCAGCGGGATGTTCTGGCTCAGCACGCTGATGATCTGGCTGGTGGTGCTGGCCTGCGTACGGAAGTACACGCCATCGCCCACCGTGTAGGCATAGCCGACGGTCTGCGGCGGTTCAGAAGTTGCCGTGGCAGGGGTTGCCGTGGCATGAGCATCATTCCACTGATCGATGTAGTACTTAGCTTCCTGTGCCGTGATGTGGCGCAGAGCACTATCCGGCACATAGCCCTGCTGGTTGTCCAGCGTGGTGCCGCGGCTCCATACAGAGCTGGAGGCGCTGTCAATGGACTGAGCCGTAATGTTAATCAGCGTGTTTTCCGGCAAGGTGGTAATGATCGTTGTATCTGCCGTGCTGATTTCCGTACGGAGTGCCACGGTAGAGGTGGTTACTGCGTAGCCCGTATAGGGTGCAGGTGTCTCGGTAACCACGGGAGTATTCTTGGTGTAGGTAAAGATAACAGGATTCTGGTCAGGGTTGCCGTTGGCATCCACGGTGACCGTCTTGGAGTTGGCATCTGCCGTATAGCCTTCAAAGTTGGCGGCGTAAACGGTGGTCGATGCGCCGGTGTTGCAAGCGGTGCGGATTTCACCCAGCAGAGCGCCGTCCTGATCCACGTACTGCACGGTAACGCTCACTTCACCGGGGATTGCCGTGTAAGTGAAGGTAACCGTGGACTGCTCGGCCACGCCATTGACGATGGCCACCACAATCTCATCCTGGTCAGCCGTGTATCCTGCAAAGTCCCGCTTATTGAACGTGACGAACGAATCCGTCTCGTTATAGGTGGTGACCAAGGAGTCCAGCAGGGTGCCGTCTGCCAGCTGATAGAGCGCCGTGATTTCCCGGGTAACGGTTTCAGGTTCCGGGGTGGGGGTTACTACCTCCGCAGGCTCGCGGGGCACGGGCGTCTCGCACTCATCTGCCTCGTATTGTTCGCTTTCCGCCTCGGTCATCACGGTCAAATATTCACTCATGATATAGCCGGAGGTGCCGTTATAGATGACCTGCGTCCAGGTTTCCCCTGCATCGGTAACCTGGTCCTTCACCATCCAGACCTTCGTGCCCTTGCTCAGGGTTGCCAGGATGTTTTTGTTGCTGGCCTTCGAAGGTTCAGAGCGGAATTTCACCTGCGTGGCGTTGGTCTCGCCGAAACGGTTAATGGTTTCGCCCACAGGAATAGGTGTCTCGACAACTTCCTGCTCATAAATAAACGTGACGCTGTCGCGATCGGCCACGCCATCTACAGACACGGTCACAGACACAGGGTCTGCCTGATAGGCCTTGTAGCCGGCCGGCACATGATCCGCCTGAGGAGCAATCACAGAGGTCGTGCCGCCTTCCAAGGTTTCCACCATGGGGTCAGCAATGTCTGCACCGTTCGTATCCTGATAGAATACGTTGATGGTTGCGCTCACAGGCGTTACAGGTTCATCGGTCACAACGGCGGCCGCGCGGTAATAGAACACAACCTCCGCAGGATCAGCAACGCCGCCGGACACATCAACCGTTGCATTGGGTTCGCTTACAATGCTGTAGCCGTCTGCCAAATCGGCAGGGGCGGCAGTGATATTGTTCGGACCTTCGGCCAGCACGTCGCTGTTCTGGCTGGATGCCACTTCATGTCCGTCATCTGCATCCACATAGCGGATGGTAACGCGCACCTCTGCGGCAGGGATTTCCGTAGGCTGTTCCACGGCCGTGTAGGTGAACACAACCACGGAAGGATTGGCGATGCCATCTTCAGAGACCGTTACGGTCTGGGTAGCAACATCCACCGTGTAGCCATCATAGGAGGGAGCCTCCACAGGCACGCTCTCCCCTGCCAGGCAAGAAACCTGACTGGTGCCCAGCAAGGTACCGTCCGACGTCACGTACTGAACGTCCACCGTCACCGTTTCAGGGGCGGGCACGGGCGTTTCATTCGCCGTGTAGGTGAACATAACAGGGTTCTGGTCAGGGTTGCCGCTGGCATCCACGGTGACATACTTTTCATAGGCGTCAGGAGTATAACCGTCAAAGTCTGCTGCAGACACGGCGGTCGTCTGGCCCGTGGGAGCCATCACACTGGTGCTACCCAGGTTGCCGCCGTCTGCGGTGACGTAAACCACGGTGATCTCCACTTCCGTGGGTGCAGGCTCAGGCGTAATCACCTTGCTGTAGTAGAAAATGACAGGGTTCATGCTGGGATTGCCCATAGCATCCACCGTCACGTCCTGCTGGCTGGTGCTTGCGGTGTAGCCGTCAAAATCAGCGGCCCACAGGGTTGCAGTGGTGCCGGTGGCCACGGTTTCCACCGTGCTGCCCAGCGTTGTACCGTCATCTGCCTGATAAATCACCTGCACATCAGCCGTTTCAGGCACGGGTACAGGGGTATCCGTCGGGACTTCCGTTGCAGGAACTTCGGTCGGTTCCTCGGTCGGAATCTCCGTCGGGGCTTCCGTCGGCTCAACGACAGGTGCCATCTGCGTAGACACATACAGCGTGTACGCATCTGCAAAGGTGACACCGTCTGCCTCATAGGCCATAATGGTCACGGCATTGGTCATATCCATGGCCGAACCCGTATCCATGGCCGAAATCACAGAGCCGTTGGACGGGCTGAACACGTAGTCCGCATGATAAGGATGGGACACGTAAAGCGTTAAAGAATCAAAAGACGCACTGCCGTCCAGCTGTGCCCAAAACGTCTGATCAGAGCCGTCTACAGGCGTGGCTGTGGCAGAATAAGCGTTGCCGTTTGCGTCCGTCCAGCTCAGGGTGATCATCAATGCCGACCAGTCATCCTGTGCCATGGCAGGCACAGTGAAACCGCACAGCATGAGCATCACGCCCAGCATCAGGGACAGCATCCTTTTTCCCCATTGGGCAAGATATTTCATCGTTGCATTCCTCCTTGCAGCGTATATGACGATTGAGTCCTTTCTTATTGTATCGCCATCCACCGTTGTTGTCAATCAATCCCGTTTGAGGTCTGCCACAGCGTGCCATCTTTTCATGGCTCATGCAGGAATCCGCCTTCTGCCGTCGAATGATGAAGAAAGCAACGTTCCTATATAAAGTGAGGCGCAGTGACATGAATGATTCCGAGCTGCGGGAAAACGTCATCTCCCGCGAAGTGATTTACCCCGGCAAAGTGATCCACGTTGAGAAGTGGCAGGTCACCCTGCCCGACGGCGGTCAAGCTCCCCGCGAGATTGTGCTCCACCGCGGTGCATCTGCCGTGGTGGCGCTGGATGAGGAGCAGCGGATCATTCTGGTTCGCCAGCATCGCGTGGCCATTGACCGCATCACGCTGGAAATCCCCGCCGGCAAACTGGACACCGCAGATGAAGATCCCTTCCTCTGTGCACAGCGTGAGTTGGAAGAAGAGACCGGCATGCACGCAGACCATTGGGAAAAGCTCCTTGTACTGGACACCACCCCCGGCTTCTGCAATGAGCACATTCACCTTTACATGGCAACAGGACTTCATACCGGCCAAACCCATCCCGACGAGGATGAGTTCATCACCGCCGAAAGGATGCCCCTGACTGAAGCCCTTCAAAAGGTCATGTGCGGCGAATTCCACGATGGAAAGACCGCCATCGGCATTCTGATGGCCGCGCAGAAGCTTGGCCTTTCATCCATCTGACGAAACAGACCGCTGTTTTGTTCCCATGCGCACAAAAAAATCTTCGGAAAGGCACAAGCAACCGTCATGAGTGAGCAGCGCGGATTTTTCCGCAAAATGATGGACAGTATCCCCCAATACCCTGCGGATCCCTGTGAAGTATTCGCACATCTGCCCGTGCTGACGACCCCGCGTTTGATTCTCCGCCCCATGCGTATGAGCGACGCCGAGGATGTGTTTGCCTATTCGCGGGATCCCGAGGTAGCGCGCCATGTGCTGTGGGATGCACACCGCACGGTGGCGGACTCCCGTGCCTATCTTCGCTTCATTCACAAGCAGTACCGCGCCGGCGAGCCTTCCAGCTACGGCATTATTCTGAAGGAAACAGGCCACCTGGTGGGCACCATTGGCTTCATGTGGTACAGCCCTGAGAATCAATCGGCAGAGGTTGGCTACAGTCTCGCTCACTGGCTGTGGGGACAAGGCCTGATGCCCGAAGCCCTGCATGCCGTGCTGGAGCTGAGTTTTCAAACGCTCCGCCTGCACCGGGTCGAGGCCATGCACGAGTCATCCAACCCTGCCAGCGGCCGCGTAATGGTCAAGTGCGGCATGAAACACGAAGGAACCCTCCGCGACCGCGTGATGAACAAAGGGAAGTACGTGGATGTGGAACTGTACGCTATACTGGCGCAGGAATGGGGAAAGGAACGGTTGTCAGCACGTTGATAAACTTTTTCAAAAAAGTGCTTGACATAGTCGCTCCCCTGTGCTATAATCATTGACGTTGCTGATGAAGCAATGTCACTTGGAGAGTTGGCTGAGTGGTCGAAGGCGCACGACTGGAAATCGTGTGAACGTGTTGAGCGTTCCTAGGGTTCAAATCCCTAACTCTCCGCATGAAAACCTCTTGAATCTTGATGATTCAAGAGGTTTTTTGTATGCAATTATCATTTATTCTGTCTCCTATTGTAAAACGTCTGCAGATGGTTTCGTAAGTTCCATCTGCAGACGTTTCATGTTCCTTGATTTCTATCGTTTTTTATCGCTGACGTTTCCGGCTACATTGCAATTCAGTAAATTTCCGAAACCATCACAGTTGAAGGGGCTGAGCGCATGTCTTTCAGTCCCCTTTTTCCTGCCTTCTCTTTTCCTTCTTAGACTCAATCACGTGCCGCACCGCCATGACAGGATGGTGAAAAATCATCCGCGGGCCGGAGAAGCGCATCACTTCGCGGATCTTCTCCCGCATTTCCGGCTTATAGCAGTGGACTTTGCAGTTATTGCAGAAGGTCTTCGTCTCCATGAAGGGGCACTTATCGCTGCGCTGTCTGGCATAGGCGTCCAGCGCAGCGCAGTCGGGGCAAAGTTCCTTGCCGCCGTGCTTTTTGCGGCAGTACAGGCGAATCATCAGAGAAACGGTCTTCTTTTCCCGTTCCCGCTTGCTTTCTACATTCATCAGCTCATTCTCCCTTGCTCAACGGAATAGACGGTGTCTGCAATGCCCATGGTCGACTTGCGGTGGGATACCAGCACCACGGGTTTTATCTGCACATTCACGGTGGAGCGACTGCAGAATCACGGCTTCATTCAGGCTGTCCAGATTGGATGTGGGCTCATCCAGCAGCATCAAAGGCGCATCATGCAGGAAGGCTCTTGCCAGGCCAAGGCGCTGGCGCTCGCCGCCGGACAGCGTGCTGCCAAGCTCGCCCACTTCCGTGTCATAGTCCTTCGGCAGGCTCATAATGAAGTCATGGACAGACGCCTTCTTGCAGGCGGCAATCATTTCTTCCTCCGTGGCATCCAGCTTGGCAATGCGAAGGTTGTTGCGAATTGAGTCATGGAACAAATGCGTTTCCTGGGTCACATAGCTTTCCATGTTGCGAAGATTGGCCGTGTTGATGTCATCGACTCCCCTGCCGGAAATCTCCACTTTGCCCTGCTGAACTTTCCAGAACCGCATGAGCAGTTTCAACAGGGTAGATTTGCCCGAGCCGGAGCGTCCCACAATGCCGACGACTTTCTTTTCCGGAATGGTAATGGAGAAATCATCGAGGATTTTTTCTTCATCATAGCAGAAAGTCACATGCTTTGTTTCCGCGCCATGGAACGTCACTTCTTCCTTGCCCGTGACTTCCTCCACGGTGGGCGTCTCGTCCAGGATATCCAGCACGCGATTGCCCGCGGCGAAGGTATTCTGCAACGTCGTGCCCAGTGCCGCAAGGGCCACCACGGGACCAAAGGAGCTCATCATAGCCAAGGTGGCAATCAAGCATCCTTCAAAGCCGCACAAGGACGCAGATAGGAACAGCATCGCCAGGTCGAAGATCAGAATCACGGCGTTGGTTACCGCGCTGTTAAAACCTGCCGTGTTCTTCATCTTCTCTTCATCTGCGGCAAGGTCATCGGTCAATTTGTTCATGGCATCCATGCGTTTTCTGCCCTGACCATACTGGATTGTTTCAGACAATCCCCGCAAGCTATCCAGCACAAAGGCAGACAGCTGGCCGGACTTTGTGCGGAAGCGGATACCATGGTCTCCGCTAAGCTTGGACGCTGTCAGCGGAATGATCACGCCTACGGTCACATAGGCTACCAATGCCAGGATGCCCAGTGCCGTGTGATAGCTACCGATAAAGCAAACCATCACCGTGCAGAACAGCACAGCAATCGCAATCGGCGAAATCGTATGGGCGTAGAACACTTCCAGCAGTTCAATGTCGGAGGTAATGACAGAAATCAGATCGCCCTTATCCCTGCCTTCCAATTTTGCAGGGCACAGGCGGCGCAAAGCACCGAAAACCTTATCACGAATCAGTGCCAGCAATTTGAACGCGATAAAGTGGTTGCAGGACTGCTCGGCATAGCGCAGAAGGCCGCGTAGCAGTGCAAAGATTACCACCGCCGCAAAAAGAGCACCCAAGTTGATCGAATATTCCGGATGCAGAACGCCAAGAATGGCATAGCCGCCGAAAATGGTAATAAAAGAGGCAAAAAGGTTGCCCACCAGGCCCATAAAAATTGCCAGCACCATATAGCCCGACAAAGGCTTGACCAGACCGATTAAGCGGGTCATTACCCGCAAACCGCTTCGTTTCATACTTCTGCACCTCCCTTGGTGTAGTTTTCAAGCTCCTGCTGAGCATTCCAAAGCTTGGCGTACGCGCCGCCCTTGGCCAGCAGTTCGCTATGGGTGCCGGATTCAACCACGGTTCCCTTGTCCATCATGTAGATGTGATCTGCTTCCACCACGTTGGCAAGGCGATGAGAAATCAGAATGACCGTCTTTGTCTTTGCCAAGGCGTGAATCTGTACCATGATGTCGTTTTCACTTTCGACTTCAATGTTGGAGGTCGCCTCATCAAAGATATACAGAGGGCTGTTGTGAAGGAGCGCCCGGGCAAGGGCAAGCCGCTGGCACTGACCGCCGGACAGGTTGGAGGCCTTCTCATTCAGCATGGTGTCAAGGCCTTTTTCCGTGCGCAGAAAATCTGCCAAATGAACTTGCTCCAGTGCCTGCCAAAGTGCCTCATCCGTGGCATCCGGGCAGGCCATTAGCAGATTGTCACGCACCGTGCCTTTGAACAGATAGCTCTGGTGGCTCACATAGGTGAAGTTTTCCATCAGGCTGGCTTCGCTGATTTCCTTCAAAGCCTTGCCGCCTACGGTAATTTCACCCGTGTAGCCCTTATTTCTGCCCATGAGGATGGACGCCATGGTGGACTTTCCGCAGCCACTCTCGCCCACAATGGCCGTGAAGCTTCCCTTGGGGAAGGTCATGGTCACGTTCTGCAGAACCTGGCGATCTGCCTCGTAAGCAAAGCCTACCTGCTTGCACTGCACGGTGCAGTCTTCAGGAACATTGCCCGTTTTCTGCTCAGGTTCCGGCAGATCCAGTAAGCGGAAGATCTTATCCGATGCGGCCATGCCGTTCATGGCCACATGGAAGTAGGAGCCCAGCATTCGCATGGGCAGGAAGAAATCTGCCGCCAGCAGAATGATGAGCAGGCATCCCGCCAAATCGACATTCCCCGCCTGCATCTGTGTCACGGCCATAATGACGCCAAGTGCCGCGCCGCCATAAGCGATCACATCCATAATGGTGATAGAATTGAGCTGCATGGTCAGCACCTTCATGGTGATCTTGCGGAAATGTTCGCTTTGCTCGTTCATTTCTTTATGCTTGAAGGCGTCTGCCTGGTAGATTTTCGTGGTGGTCAAACCCTGCAGATTTTCCAGGAACGTGTCGCCCAAGGCCGTATATTGACCCCAATACTTGCTCAGCAGTTTCTTTGCCCAGCGCTGGATGATCACAATGGTCACCGGAATCAGCGGCACGCAGATCAGCAAAACGATGGCCGCCGGGAAGCTCACGAAGCTCAGCACGATAAACAACGTCAGCGGCGCAATCATGGCATAGAAAAACTGCGGCAGATAAGCACCGAAGTAGGTTTCCAACTGGTCGACACCCTCCACAGCCACCTGCACCACTTCCGAGGTGTTGGCCTGCTCGCGATAGGAAGCGCCGAGGCGCAGGAGCTTTTCGTAGATTTTCTCGCGGAGCGTCTTCTTGACAGCCTTGGAAGAGAGATAGCTCATCCGGCTGGACAGCACGGAACATGCAAACCGAATGACCACGGCCGCCGCCGCAATGATCGCCGTGGTGAGAAT
>CAVBFK010000053.1:0-5132 GCA_963594395.1 Lachnospiraceae bacterium | reverse complement strand
GAAAGGAGAGGCTCTGCCCACTGGGACAAATCCTGCACCAGCTGTCCTCCAACACACGCCGCCAGCGCTTCTGCACGATCCTTCACGGACTGAGCACGATCCGTGGCCAGACGTATCAATGCCTGCCGCCACCGATAGAAGCCCTGCTCTTCAGAATCAGGCGCTTCGTCTGCTCCGTCATCCTCCACAGTCACCAGGTGAAAGGGAGCCTCCCGACTCAGCTGTTCCCGGGCGGCTTCCTCACAGCATAGCCCAAGGCCAATCTCAATGCGATCCGTCATAAAATGGCGGAATCGTGGATGATCCGTGCAAATCTGGCACAGCGCCTCTTCGCCCTTTTCGCAAATCAGGCGGCACAGGCCGTTTTCCATCAGCATGGGACAACGCTCTTCTTCCCCTATGAGATGAAAATGCGCGCCGTCTTCATCGGTGTCTATCGCCGCCCGAAGCGCCTCGCCGATTTCTCCCGAGTAATCCGCATACCGTGCCGCGGCATCCTCGTCAATGTCAATCTCCCAGCCCTTACAGCAGGTATGGCGGCACGCCCCCGCGATGCAGGCAAAATCCGTGTATCCTTCCGGTGCGATCAGTTTCATCGGTGTGCCTCCCTTGTCATATTTGGTAAATTTCTTGCTGTTTTGTTCATGATGTGCTATACTGTGCTTAATGCTCAGAAAGGGGCTTTACGCCGTATGGATGACAAACGCACACGCAAGAACCTGTGGATGTTCCCTTTGGGTACCGTCGGGCGAGATATGATCTACGCCCTGTTCAACAACTTCATTCTCACGTATGTGCTCTTTACCCGCAGCCTGACGGCGGCACAGCTATCTGCCATTACCACCATTATGGTGCTGGCGCGGATCTTTGATGCCTTCAATGACCCCATCATGGGCAACATTATTGAGCGTACCCGTACCCGCTTCGGCAAATATAAGCCCTGGCTGGTCATCGGCATTCTGCTGACCAGTGTGGTCATTTACGCGGCCTTCAATTCGACCCTGGAAGGCTGGAGCTTTGTGGTGTTCTTCGGTGTCATCTACTTCCTGTACTCCATTACCTTCACCATGCACGATATTTCCTACTGGGGCATGGTGGCCGCTTTGGGGTCGTATGAAGACACCCGCAACCGCTTCACGTCCCGGGCCTCCCTGTTTGCAGGCATCGGCAACACCGCCGCCAGCGTGCTGGTTCCCATCTTGACCACAGGCGCTTATGCCTTGGGCGGCAATACCCAAACGGCCTACGGTCGGGTGGCGCTGGTGGTCTGCCTCATTGCCCCGCTGATGCTGTGCTTCACCATCTTCGGTGTGAAGGAAAACCGCGAAGACTTGGCACAGAAGGCGCCGCCCATCAGCTTCAAGAAAATCATCCATACCGTGACCCGCAACGATCAACTCTTGTGGATCGCGCTGATCTTCCTCATTCAGCAGATCGGCAACGGGCTCATTGCCGGCGGCATCGGCTCCACTTACATCTACCTGGACTTCGGCTACCGCGGCGGCCTGTACTCCCTGTTCACCATGGTGGGCATGGCGGCCACAGCTTTCCTGATGATCTTCTACCCGGCCATTTCCCGCAAGGTACCGCGGAAAAAGCTGATGAACGCTATGATGCTCATTGCCGGCATCGGCTACGGTCTGATTCTCCTGTGCGGCCTTGCCCTTGGGCAGAGCACCTTCAAGTTCTGGCTGGTGACGCTGGGCTACATGCTCTCCAACTTCGGCCAGTACTGCTTCTACCTGATTATGATGATTTCCATCATCAACACGGTGGAATACAACGAATACTGCCACGGCGAGCGAGATGAGGCCATTATTGCCTCCCTGCGTCCCTTCCTGACGAAGATGGCCTCTGCCGTCATCGCGGCGCTGACCTCCATCAGCTACCTGATTTTCGGCGTCACGTCCTACACCAATCAGATTTCCTCCCTGGAACAGCAGGCGTCGCAGGGTCTGCTGGAGGAGGCCGCCAAGCTGGATCAGATTGACCAGGTGCTGTCCCAGGTGCAGTCTTCTCAGACCCGCGGTTTGCTGGTGCTGATGTCTGTACTGCCCTTCGTGCTGATGCTGCTGTCCCATCTATTGTACCGCAAGCATTATAAGCTGGACGAAACAGAATACAAGCGCATCTGCGACGAATTGGCACAGCGCAAGAGCGCAAAGTAACATCCTTTACGATTCTATCACTTCCGTCAAGGGGCAGAAAATTTACCATACCACGTCTTGCCATCTGATGTGAAAGTGATTACAATAAGAGTAGAAAAAAACAGGAGGTGTTGCACCAATGGACTATACTCCTTCGCCTACCCGCTACGACACCATGACCTACCGTCGCTGCGGCAACAGTGGCGTTATGCTGCCGGCCATTTCCCTGGGACTGTGGCACAACTTTGGCAACATCACGCCCTTCGGTGTACAGCAGAGCTTGCTTCGCACCGCCTTTGACAACGGTATCACCCACTTTGACCTGGCCAATAACTACGGCCCGCCCTACGGTGAAGCAGAGCGCAACTTCGGCATCCACATGGATCGCGACTGGCACACCCACCGCGACGAGCTGTTCATTTCCACCAAGGCCGGTTACGACATGTGGCAGGGCCCCTATGGCGACCACGGCAGCCGCAAGTATCTGATTTCCAGCCTGGATCAGTCCCTGAAGCGGATGCATGTGGACTACGTGGATGTGTTCTATCATCACCGTCCCGACCCGGATACGCCCATTGAGGAGACCATGGGCGCGCTGGATCACATTGTCCGCAGCGGCAAGGCGCTGTATGTGGGCATTTCCAATTACAAGCCGGAACAGGCACAGAAGGCCATTGAGGTGCTGCGTGACCTCGGCACCCCCTGCCTGATCGAGCAGCCCAGCTACTCTATGCTGAACCGCTGGATTGAGGACGGCCTGACGGACGTGCTCCGCAAGGAAAAAGTGGGTTGCATTGTGTTTGCCCCCCTGCAGAACGGTCTGCTGACCGGCAAGTACCTGAACGGCATTCCTGCGGATTCCCGTGCGGCACATGATCCCCGCTACCTGAAGCCCGATTCTATTACGCCCGAGAAGCTTGCGAAGATCGCCGCCCTGAATGAGATCGCCGTTGCCCGCGGACAGAAGCTCTCCCAGATGGCCCTTGCCTGGGTGCTGCGTGACCCTGTTGTCACCTCTGCCCTGATCGGTGCCAGCCGCCCCGAGCAGATTCTGGAGAACATCCAGGCGCTGAACTCCGCCTCCTTCACCGAAGAAGAGCTCAAGAAAATTGACGAGATCTTGAAGTGACGTTTTTTGCGGGAGGGAGGCTTTGGAGCCCAAAGCCCCACCTCCCGCACCCACCCCGAAAGGCGAATGGGTGCATTGCCTATAAAAACAGCCATGAAAGCAGATGTGCACTTTCATGGCTGTTTTTTATTCGATTTTCGAGGAGAGCGCGAGAGGAGGCTTTTGGCACAAAAGCCTCCTCTCGCAAATCTTCCCCGTCTCACTCCTCGACGCGGATCATGTTTTCCAGGGTGCAAATGGAGGGATCCATCCGGCTCAGGGCGGCCTGCATAGCGTGTTCCTGCGCCGCATGAGTGATAAAGATCAGCGGCACGCGGCCGTCTTCTGCCACGCCTTTCTGCATCATGGTGGCAATGGACACGTTCTCCTGGGCGAAGCAACCAGCCACACTGCTCAGCACGCCGGGTGCATCAATGGCAGACAAGCGCACGAAATACTTCGTGGTCCAGTTGTCCGTAAACACCATTTCGGGATCCGGTTCAGCCGTATTGGCAAAGGTCGGATAGGTGTAGTGACCATCTGCCGCCGCCGCGTGAATGATGTCCCCCACAATGGCGCTGGCCGTGGGCATATCCCCTGCGCCGCGTCCCTGGAACATCATCTCCTGGCAGGCATGGCCGAAGAGATACACCGCATTGAAAGATCCGTTTACCGAGGCCAGCGGATGATTCTTGGGCAGGAACGTGGGGTGCACGCGCACTTCCACCTCGTCGCCGCGCTTCTTGCCAATGGCGAGGAGCTTCAGCACATAGCCCATTTCCTTGCCACAGGCAATGTCCATGGCAGTGACCTTCGTAATGCCCTCCCGGTAAACCTTCGGGTAGGTTACCCGCGCATGGAACGCCAGGGAAGACATGATGGACAGCTTGTACGCCGCATCCATGCCTTCCACATCGCTGGTGGGGTCAGGCTCGGCCAAGCCCAGCTTCTGCGCATCAGCCAGCACATCGGCATAGTTTTCGCCGTTTTCCGTCATGCGGGAAAGAATATAGTTCGTAGTGCCGTTGATAATGCCCATCATGGATTCAATCCGGTTGGCCTGCAGGGAATTGTTCAGCGCACCGATAATAGGAATTGCACCGCAGACACTGGCCTCATAATACAGGCCGACATGGTTCTTCTCTGCCGCCGCCTGCAAGCGGTGCCAGTTCAGCGCCAGTGCCACCTTGTTGGCCGTCACCACGGTCTTGCCGTTTTCCAGCGCCTTGAGCATGTAATCGGTGGCAGGCTGCTCGCCGCCCATAAATTCTGCCACCAGGGTGATTTCAGGATCCAGCAACACATCATCAGGGTTCGTGGTCAGCAGTTCCTGAGGAACACCGCAGGAGCGATGCTTGTTCAGTGAGCGCACCAGCACTTTCTTCACCCGAACGGTGAGATGATTCCGATGCGCCAGCTCTTCCGTAAAGCCCTGCAGCAGCTTCCATACACCGCCGCCTACATTGCCGCATCCCAGAAATCCAATGACGAGTTCTTTCACTTTGCTCCATTCCCTTCGCGATTACGTTCATAAATTATGCGCAGTCCCTTCAGCGTCAGCAGGCCGTCCAGCTTGTCAATGCACTTGGCATCCTCGCTGAAGAGCACTGCCATGCCGCCCGTGGCCACCACCAAGGCCTCGCGTCCCAGTTCCTGCTTCATTTTGCGGACAATATTGCGCACCAGACCCACATAGCCGTAGTACATGCCGGACTGCAGATTGGTCAGCGTGGTGCGGCCGATGACGTGATCCGGACGGGTCAGTTCAAATCTGGGCAATTTCGCCGTGCCGGTCACCAAGGCTTCTGACGCCAGCTTGACGCCCGGGCAGATGCATCCGCCCAGGAAGGTGCCGTTTTCATCCAGCACACCAAAGG
>CAVBFK010000052.1:0-2278 GCA_963594395.1 Lachnospiraceae bacterium | reverse complement strand
GCTGACGTGGAAGTGGTGTCCGGCAGCAAGCCTTACTGGTTCAAGATGGACGAGAAGGGCGAATTGGCCGGCGGCATTGCCAAGTTCCTGCAGGAGAAGAAGGACGCTGTTATTGCCGCCCTGAACCTGAAGCCCAACACCTTTGTGGGCTTGGCGGCAGGCAAGAAGGGCGCCGCTCAGAAGACGGCCGGCGTGCTTCGCAAGCAGTTGGGCGAAATGTGCCCCAACCACATGGATCGCGAAAAGTACGAATTCTGCTGGATCGTGGACTTCCCGATGTACGAGATCGGCGAGGAAAGCGGCGAGCTGGAGTTCTGCCACAATCCTTTCTCTATGCCCAACGGCGGCCTGGAGATCCTGCAGAAGGCACAGCGCGGCGAAGTGGATCCGCTGAGCATTACGGCCTTCCAGTACGACCTGGTGTGCAACGGCGTGGAGCTGTCCTCCGGCGCTGTGCGTAATCATGATCCGGAAATCATGATCGAGGCCTTTAAGCTTGTCCGTCTGGGCGAGGAAGATGTGAAGGCCAAGTTCCCGGCCATGTATAACGCTTTCTGCTACGGTGCTCCGCCTCATGCAGGCATTGCCCCCGGCGTGGATCGTATGGTGATGCTGCTGGCCGGCGTGGATACCATCCGCGAGGTCATTCCGTTCCCCATGAACAAGAACGCTCAGGACGTGATGATGGGCGCTCCCGGCAAGGTGGAACAGAAGCAGCTGGATGAACTGCATATCGCCATCGTGAAGGAAGAAGAATAATCATGCGATTTCCCGCGTTTGACGGCTGTTTTCGTGACAGTTGCCAAGCGCGGGAAAATCTGATATACTAAGGTGGAGTTCCAAAAGGAGGTCTTGTTGAAATGGCAGCTAAGAATAATAACCTGCCCGTGAACATGGAGCAGGATACGGAACAGACGAACAATATTACCTATGCTAACGAAGTGGTGTCCATCATCGCAGGCCTTGCAGCTGCTGAGGTGGAAGGCATTGCTGGCATGTGCAGTGTTTCCGGCAACATCCTGAGCAAGAACCGGAACATCACCAAGGGTGTCAAGGTAGAGATCGGCACAGAAGAAGCCAGTGTGGATCTGTACATCATTGTCGAATACGGCACGCCCATCCAGAAGGCCGCACAGGATGCTCAGGAGAGTGTCCGCAAGGCCATCGAGTCCATGACGGGTCTGCACGTGGTGCGCGTTGACGTACATGTGCAGGGCGTGAGCTTCGAGAAGGAAAACAAGACGGCGATTGAGGCCGGCAAGGAAACGGCCGCGCTTTCTGCAGGCGAAGAAGCAAAGCAGGAAGCTCCCAAGGCAGAAGCCCCGAAGGCTGAAGAAGTCAAGGAGGAGCCTGTAGCAGAAGCTCCCAAGGCGGAAGAAACTCCTGCGGAGGAAGCCCCTGTGGAGGAGACTCCTGCTGAAGAACCTCAGGCATAAACTGCCTACTTCAGTGAAGGGAGGCGTTGACCATGAAAATTCGAATCTTGGATAGACTACTGGTTGCACTGGCGGGTCTTGTTCTGCTTGCGCTGTGTGCAGGCGTTGTGGCACAGGTGTTCTGCAATGTGCCGGTTACGGACTATATCAATCAATGGCTTGCAACGCCGGATCAGACCGTAACCATCGTGTGCATCGCGGTGGCGGCGGCACTGTTGATTGTCGGCATCTACTGCGTATGCATGATGTTCCGTCATCGGAAGGGAAAGCGGGGCTTTGTTCTTCAGAAGACGGAAAACGGCGAACTGAGCATTGCCATCAAGGCCATGGAACACCTTGTGCAGCAGTGCGTTGAAAGCCATCCTGAAATGAAGCTGAACAGCATCCGTATCGATCCTGAAAAGGACGGCGTTACGGTGCATGTGCGCATTACGCTGGCCAGCGGTGTGAGCATTCCTTTGGCAGTTGGTGCTCTGCAGAAGCAGGTTCGCACGTACTTGACTTCCTGCTCCGGTGTGGATGTAAGGGAAGTTCGTGTGCAGGTGGATACCTCTGCTGATCAGGCCAAGGATTCTCCGTATGCGGTGCAGGGCATTATTGCCCCTGCGTCAGCCCCTTTGCTGCATGGCGGCGAAGCTGTAAAGCAGGAAGCACCTGTGAAGGAAGAACCTGCGGTGACGGTGGATGATGCGCCTGTAGCGGTTCCTGCTGAAGAGCCTGCGGCGGCTGAAGAAGCTCCTGCAGAGCCTGAAACTGTTTCTACCGAAGAAGCAACTGAGGAAGAAAAGCCTCAGACTGAGGAAGTAAAGGAAGAAACGGCAGAAGCAACGGCTGAGTCGGAA
>CAVBFK010000051.1:0-2930 GCA_963594395.1 Lachnospiraceae bacterium | reverse complement strand
GTCGGAAAGCTTGGCCAGACACATCGACGGGTCAGTGTAATTCTCGGTGAGATACCGCTCGATTTCGGGCACGGGGTCAGAAGGCTCTGCCGTGCGGGTGAAGAAGTTGCAAAGCGTCAGGGCCGTGCTTTCCAGCTGAGGGAAGCTGAGTTGTTCACTCAAGCGGCGATCCAGCTGGCTGAGCTGTTCCTGCTCTTCATCGGTCTGCACATTGGTAATCAGGAAGCGGGACTTGAGCAGTGTGTTTTTCAGGTCGGAAAGAAGGAGCGTCAACAGCGGCATGGAAAGAGAACGCTCTTCAATATTCTCGCGGTGAATCAGGGCGAACATTTCCGTCACCTGCTGCTTGTTGCCGGTGGTAATGAAGTGCTGCAGTTTGGCAGAAATCTCAATGGGATAGTACCAGGAGCCGGCATCCTTGTGGATCATTTCGTAGGGGAGGAAGATGTGGTGCTTGGCCGTGTAGCGGGCGGCGGTGCGGGCCTGCTCGTAGGATTCCCACAGCTTCTGCGCCTCGGTGCACTTTTCGCCGACACCGGCGTAGAACCAGATATCGTACCGCTCCACCAGGTCGTTGTGAAGCTCCACCACGCGGTGCTGAAGCTCCATCAGGGGATCGGTCTCGGCATTCTGCTCAAAGGCGACCAGCACCACAAAGGAGCGGTCAGACATATTATAGTAGTAAACGGGACGGTCAGCAGTGAGGTACTGGGTAATGCCTTGGGTCAGAAGTTCGTGGGATGCGTCATGATCCATGTCACTGTCAGATTGGACGTTGGCCGTGCAGTACAGCACATAGAAGTTCAGCTGACCCGTTAGCCCAAGGAAGTTCAGGATGTAGTCAAATTCCTCGGCAGACTGCACGTGGCCGGACAACAGCTGGCGCACATACGCCGAGCAGACGGCGGGCTTTTGCGCGTCAATCTCGCGCTGAAGCTCTGCATTGTTGCCTTCCGCCTTGCGCAGTTTGGTGTCCAACTGCTGATAGGGCTGCATGTTGCGGCGTACCAGGAAGATGACCATCACAATGCCGCCCAGCACTGCCAGGGTGAAAATCAGGGCAAAGGCCAGATCGTAATTGCCCAGGGTCTCTGTGCAGAGCACATCAGGCACCAGCAGGGTATACTGCCAGCCGTTGCTGCCTTCCTGATAAAGCAACCTGGAATCCGTCCAGGAAGTAACACTGCCGCTGCTCAGCCCGGAAGACAGCACACGGCTCAGTCCCTCAGGGATAACGGATTCCAAGGCTGTTGCACCGTCAAAGGAGGTAAAACTGCCGTTCTCAATTTTGAACTGGGCGGTACCGTCCTCGGAAGCAACGTACAGACTCACCCGCTGATCCCATCCGGGCAGAAGCGTCTGCACAACCTTTGAGGGGACAAGCTCAAACCAGATGATGACCGGAATACTGCGGCTGGTCAGGGTATTAACGTCCTGCAGGAAGATGGCACTGCCCGCAAGCCCTGTGTAATCCACCGTAGAAACAATTTTCATCTCTTTGTCCGCAGAAGAAATCAAGGCCATCCAGGCGTCGTAGTTTCCGACGGTGTAGCTCTTGTACGAATCATAATATTGGTTGACTTCCGTAAACTGACTGCCGGAAATCACGTAGCCGGAATTTTGCAAATAGATGTGACTTTCGCTGATGGGCGCATTCAAGAGCAGATAGGATCTGGGGGAAAGGGACTTCATCACCTCATACGCCGTGTAGATGTAGCCGTCTTCATCCAGGCCGCTCATGTTGGCAAAGCGGACAAAGGTGGAGTCGGTCAGCAACTGACGGGTGTAGATGTCCATGGTATTCATCACATCGTCCATGTCACCCACGGCCACATTCAGCCGGGCAGACTGCTGCTGCCAGAAATTCTCCCGGGCGTTGTTCGTGGTGTTCATATAGAAGAAAAACACCAGCGCCAGGCAGATCAGCAGAAAGATGCTGTAGGTTACCACCAGGTACAGCTTCGCGGAAGAGGAGTGCTGATTGTCCTCTTGAAGCTTCAGGTGCGGGAAGGACTTCTTGAGCATGGAATCACCCTTTCGGTGAGGATACTTGCGAGGGCAGAACGTTCATCGGAAGATGACCATAGGAATTTTACAGAAGCGGAAAGAAAACTATCGCACACATAAATACCGCTTCGGATAGTCAATAAAACGATTTCTCACACAGGATCGGCAAACTGATCCATCCATGGTTATTTTACCACAAAATGACGATATTTCAAGGGCTTCAGGACGCGAACGTACAATTCTTGCGCACTTGAATCACCGAAAATCCAAAGAAAAGGACGCTGTGGACAAATCTTGTTTCTTGTTTCTGCGCTGAAATCATGCTATGATGCCATCATCCGAAGGGGCAGGAGATGCCTCGAGATAAAATGGAAAAGGGAGGAACCAACCATGAAAAAATTTCTTTCCCTGATGTTGGCTCTGATGCTGTGCGTGGGTCTTGTGCCTGCTACGATCCTCAGCGCCAGTGCTGATGAAGTTGAAAAGCCCAGCAAGATCACCATCTTCGTTGATGGCACGGTCTTTACTGAGGCCAACGCACAGGACAAGTTCAAGGCTCGCTGGGAAGAGCTGACCGGCATTGAGCTGGAGATCATCCAGCCTGACCACGACGCCTATTATGATGTGCTGCAGCAGCAGATCGCATCCGGCGACTGGCCTGATGTTATGATCCTGTCTTCCACCTATTATTCTGCATACGCTTCCGAAGGCGTGCTGTGGGACATGACCGATGCTTGGGAAAACAGCGAGACCAAGAACAGCGGCCGTTTCACCGGCGACAGCGTCATCGAAGGTCTGAAGATCGACGGCCGTCTGTACGGCTTTGCTGATTCCCGCGGCGGCGGCACCGTGACCTATGTGAAGAAGGCCTGGCTGGATGCAGTCGGCATGGAAGCTCCCACCACTTGGGAAGAGTATTCCGC
>CAVBFK010000050.1:0-3309 GCA_963594395.1 Lachnospiraceae bacterium | reverse complement strand
TACGATACCCTGGTGGGCGAACGCGGTGTCACCCTGTCCGGCGGCCAGAAACAACGCATTGCCATTGCCCGTACCTTGCTGAAGGATAACGACATCCTGATCTTTGACGATTCCCTTTCCGCCGTGGATACGGAAACGGACGCGCAGATCCGTGCCGCGTTGCAGAAGCGCTCTTCCGGCATGACCACGCTGATCATCAGCCACCGCATTACCACCTTGAGCCAGGCGGATTTGATCCTTGTGCTGGAGGACGGAAAGATTACCCAGCAGGGTACCCACGAGGAGCTGTGCAAGGTTCCCGGTCTGTACCGCAGAATTAACAACATTCAGAATACCCTGGAGGAAGAACTGAACCAGGCCAAGGCAGAGGGGGTGAACGAGTAATGCAGGCATTTCAGGAGCAGGAATATACCAAACGGATTGACTTTAACATCTGGAAGAAGATTTTTCAGGTTGCCAAGGATTATCACAAGAATCTTGCCTTGATCGTTCTCTTCATGGCGGTGTCGGCCATCATCGACGTCATTCTGCCTATGATGAATTCCTATGCCATTGATACCATTATCGGCGAAGGAAGAACAGAGCAGCTGCCTGCATTCAGCGCCGTCTATATCGGCTTGCTGGTGGTTCAGGTGGCAATGATCTTCATGTTCATCTACCAGAGCGGCCGCGTTGAAACCGGCGTATGCTACACCATCCGCAAGCAAGGCTTTCAGAAACTGCAGGAACTGCCCTTCTCCTATTATGACCGGATGCCTGTGGGCTATCTGATGAGCCGCTTGACCTCGGATACCCAGCGCATGGGCGATACCATCGGCTGGTCGCTGGTAGACCTTTGCTGGGGCGCTGTGTTCCTGGTGGCGTGCTCCATTCAGATGCTGGTGCTGAATTGGAAGCTGGCACTGGTGGTCATGCTGGTGCTGCCTCCGCTGGCGGTGATCAGCTGGAAGTTCCAGCGGGAAATCCTTGCCGCCTACCGCAGTGTGCGGAAGCGTTCCAGCCAGATTACGGCCGGATTCAATGAGGGCATCAACGGTGCCAAAACCACCAAGACCCTTGTGCGCGAAGAGATGAACATCGAGGAGTTCAACGAAGTGGCGCAGGATATGCGGAAGTCTTCCGTGCGTGCGGCAACGCTGTCGGCATTGTTCCTGCCCATCGTTGTGTCCCTGGGCTCCCTGGCAACGGCCTACGCCCTCTACCGCGGCGGCTATGACGTGCTGGGCGGTGTCATGTCCCTGGGCGTCATGCAGGTGTTCATCAACTATACGGTGCAGTTCTTCCAGCCTGTGCGCGATATCGCTAACATTTTCGCTGAGCTTCAGTCTTCCCAGGCGGCGGCCGAGCGTGTGGTGACCCTGCTGGAAACGGAGCCTGACATTGTGGATTCTCCTGAGGTGGAGGCCGTGTTCGGCGATAACTTCCATCCCAAGAAGGAGAACTGGCCGAAGCTGGTGGGCGATATTGAATTCAAGGATGTTTCCTTCCGCTATAAGGAAGGCGAAAAAGTGCTGGAGCACTTCAACCTGAAGGTTGAGCATGGCCAGACCATTGCCTTGGTCGGTGAAACCGGCAGCGGCAAGAGCACCATCGTGAATCTTATTTGCCGCTTCTATGAGCCCAGCGAAGGTTCCATTCTCATTGACGGCGCAGATTACCGCACCAGAAGCCAGTTGTGGCTCCAGTCCAATTTGGGCTACGTACTGCAGTCGCCCCACCTGTTCAGCGGCACGGTGGCCGATAACATCCGCTACGGCCGTCCTGATGCCTCTGATGAGGAAGTGCAGAAAGCGGCGCGACTGGTGGGCGCGGAAGATTTCATCCTGAAGATGCCCGATGGCTTCCAGGCCAATGTGGGCGAGGGCGGCAACCGCCTGTCCACCGGCCAGAAACAGCTGATTTCCTTTGCCCGCGCGATTCTGTGCAATCCTGCCATTTTCGTGCTGGACGAGGCCACCTCTTCCGTCGATACGGAAACGGAACAGCTGATTCAGAACGCCATCCAGAAGGTGCTCAGCGGACGTACGAGCTTCATCATTGCCCACCGTCTGTCTACCATCCGTTCGGCAGACCGCATTCTGGTGATTCAGCACGGCAAGATTACCGAGGAGGGTACCCACAAACAGCTGATTGCCAAGCAGGGCTATTACTACCAGCTCTACACCAATCAGTTCCAGGAAGAACAGGGCTTGAACATCCTGGCGGGAAAAGAATAACGGTCATTGGAAAAAGAGGAGGAACTGCCTTGAGGGTGGTTCCTCCTCTTTTGTAACAAACACAAAAGCACATAAAAAGAGAGCCGCCTCGATGTCCGCAGGGGACATGGGCGGCTCTCTTTCGTTAACAGGTTTCTCAGAACATCAGCAGGTTGCTGGTCTCAATGGAGAGCACTTCGCAATCGATGGTGTAGGAGGACAGCTTGCTGTCAGAGCCGGAGTAGTGCTTGTCGAACTCGCCGGCGTTGTAAGCTTCGTCGGAATACACCTGCTCATCGGAGTTCAGAACCTTCAGGTGCACGATGTACCAGGTGCCGTCAACGCTCACCAGCAGAGTGCCGCGGGCATTGTCTTCGGACAGGTTCAGGGCGTTCTGGCCATAGGTCAGCTCCACCGTCACGGTAGCAGCAGCGCCGTCAGCAGCGGGGGTCAGCTTCCACTCAGAGATGGTGGACAGGCCAACGCAGCCATCGGGGTTCACGGACATGATCTGTGCGCTCACAGCGTCAGCAGGAGCAGTGTAGCCCTCAGCAGAAGCCTCAGCCTTGGTAGCCAGGTCAGAGCAATGGGCGGCCAGCAGCTCTTCAGCAGCGGTCAGGTCATCGCCGGCCAGCAGGGTCTTGGTGGTGGAAGCAGAAGTATAAGCATCCACGGTTTCAGCAGATGCGCAGGCAACAGCCATCAGCATCATCAGGGAAGTCAGGACACAAAGAAACTTTTTCATAGTACAAATCTACCTTTCATAAAGTTTGCAATAGTGGTACCATTCAGCACCGCTTTCACGAGAGTTATCATACCATAATGATAAAACATTGTCAATAATGAATGCAATGTAAACTGCCCAAGATGGCATATGTGGGGAAATATTTGCGAGCAGGGGCTTTCCGGTCGCCCCTGCACCCTTCGGTGCACTCCTTTTGAGGAATTCTCTTCCGTCTCTTTCAAGCTGCAATACAAGTCTACTTCAAGAGAAGGGACTGCGAAGGGTGCAGGGGCTTTCTGGTCGCCCCTGCACCCTTCGGTGCACTCCTTTTGAGAAATTCTCTTCCGTCTCTTTCAAGCTGCAATACAAGTCTACTTCAAGAGAAGGGAC
>CAVBFK010000049.1:0-4984 GCA_963594395.1 Lachnospiraceae bacterium | reverse complement strand
CGAGAATTATCCGCACGGCGTGTGAGATCATTGAGATGCATCTGGCGGAAGGGAAGTCTGTGCGGCCATGAAAGCCATCATTCTAACGACCCACACAGGCGGCGGCCATGATGCTGCCGCCTCTGCTGTCGCGGAAGCATTAACGGAAGCAGGCGTCACCTGCAAGGTAATGGACTGCGTTGCCTTTGGCGGCGAATGGTTCAGCAAGGCAGTGTCTCGCACCTACGTGCGGGCGGTTCAGCGCTCACCGGAAGGCTTTGGGCGGGTGTACCGCCTGGGCGCCATGCTGAGCACGCCCAAGTGGAAGTCACCGGTCTATCTGGTGAACAGCACCTACACCAAGAAAATGGCCAAAGCGATTGCTGATTACGGTGCCGACATGGTGGTCTGCACCCACATGTTCGGCGGGCAGAGCATGACGCATCTGAAACGGCATGGTGTGTTTCATGGCCTGCTGGCCATGGTCATGACAGATTATACCCTGAGCCCCTTCATGGAGGATATTCAGGCAGATGTGCTGTTCGTGAGCCATCGGGGCGTGATGCCGCAATGCCTGGAGAAGCATATTCCGGAGGAAACCATGGTTCCCCTGGGCATCCCGGTGAGCCTGAAATGCCGCCCCTGCGAAGATAAGCGTGCGGCGAAAGAAGCGGCGGGACTGGATCCTGACCGCAAGATGGTGCTTCTGGCCGGCGGCTCCATGGGAGCAGGCAGTTTGCCGGAAACCATCACAGCCGTGCTTGCCGGCATGGAGCAGGAAGATCGCCTGATGGTGGTCTGCGGCTCCAACGAAGAAGTGCGCGCCCAGTGCGAGTCACAATGTCAGGGCAATCCCCAGGTGACGGTTTGGGGGAAGGTGACGCCCCTGTATCCGCTGCTGGCGGCGGCAGACCTGGTGGCCACCAAATCCGGCGGACTTACATCCACCGAAACCATGACCATTGGCGTGCCCATGCTGGTGGTGAATCCCATTAGCGGCTGTGAAACCGCCAATGCGGACTTCTTTGCCGCCCGGGACATGGCGGCCTATGCCCATAGCAATGAGGACATTACGGAATTGACGCGGATGCTTCTGACCAACGACATGGCACGGGAAGCTATGGTGGCGGCACAGCATCGGGAGATTGATCCCGACTGCGCGAGGAAGATTGCTGCCTGCCTCATCGAAAAGACGGCGGCAATGGCAAAAGCCTGAGGGAGTGAAAGGGAATATGCACGATTTGCTTCTCTGCCTTGTGTACACGGTAGGGGGCTACCTGTCGGGCAATATCATGTACGCATACTGGCTGCCGAAGTGGATTCGGGGCGTGGATGTGCGGGAATACGGTGCAGACCATAATCCCGGGGCGGCCAATGCTACAGTGGCGTGCGGCTTGCCTATCGGAATCACCTGTGCTGTGATGGACATTTTGAAGGGCACCGTGCCTGTCTATCTGGCCATGCATATGGCCCATCTGCCCATGGAATATATGGTGCCGGTGGTGCTTGCCCCTGTCATCGGTCACGGGTGGCCCCTGCTGTTTAACGGCCGCGGGGGAAAGGCCATCTGCGTCAGCTTCGGCGTGCTGATTGGTCTAATGCCGGAAATCCTCCTGGCGCCTCTGTGGGCGGTGATCATTCTGGTGCTTTTGCCCTTCATCCACAATCACGCCATGCTGATGGTGGTCACCAGCACGGCTATGTCCCTGGGCAGTTTTCTGCTGTACCCCATGATTCCGGTGCGCCTCATGGCCTGCGGTGTGTCGGGCATTCTCATTGTGCGGCACCGCAAACCGAAGGAACGGACGCCGCAGACGGAGAAAAATGTATGAATTTTTGAGAGAGATGACTTGATGCCTTCTCTCTTTTTTCTTGTCCTGCGGTAAAACGGGATGCTGGCATGCGTCTGCTGGCCGAAAATTTCCCTGGACGGATAGGTTCTCATCACCGAAAAAAGTGAAAATTTCAAAAAAAAAAAACGATCATGTTACCGAAAATCCGGTTGTAAAAAAACATCATGTAACCGCGGAAAACATTGACGCATCAAGCATTTGACTGTATAATGTATATGCGGAAACTAGCATGGATTGCTATACCCACGCCGGTTTCCGTATAAGACAAATCATTTGACGAATCACACGTCTGGGTTCAGCGGTGCCAAGGCGAATGATGCATATGAAGGTGCAAGAGGCCGGGAAGATTCCATCGCAAAAAGCGAGAATCGGAAAGCGGAGGGCGAAGCTGTGCACATGGATGAATTTCCGAAAACATGGCCTGCAGATGAAAAAAGTCAGCAGGAAGGAATGTCTTATGGTTGCGTTTTCTGCCTCACAGGCAAGGAGCAGACGGTGGCGGACATGATTCATCTGTCCTGCCGGGATGTGCAGGCACTGACCATGCGGAAGGCACGGTACAGAACCTGCAACAAAGTCAAAACCAAGGAAGAAGTCATTGTGCTTCCAAGCTACGTCTTTTTCAAAGCACCTTCAGATGCAGAACCGCTGGCAAAGTTCCCTCGTCAAAACGTGATTCGCATCCTGACAACAGACGGCGGTCGGTGGCAGTTGGCCGGCGAGGATGAACGATTTGTTGACTGGCTCTTTCACTACAACGGCGTGCTGGGCTTCTCGGAAGCCTACAAGGAAGGCGACCGCATCCGCATCGTCTCCGGCCCGCTGAAGGACATGGAAGGCAAGATTACCCGCGTAGACAAGCGGGGACGCAGCGGACAGGTGGTGCTCTCCTTCAATGGGAAAGACATTCCTGTTTGGCTGGGGTTTGAATTGATCAATACGCTCTAAGCATGGGTATGGGAGGATCACCATTTGCCGTACCATAACGATCGGCCGCGCCTATCCGGCAGAAGAATCATTGCCATCTGCATCGGCGCAGTGCTGGTGTACACAGGGGTTGTCTTCGGTGTACAGGCCATCGGCAACAAGATTGAAACGTCGGGTGCCGTGGAAACCGTAGGCTCGCTGGATGGCCGGTTTACGGATACCACGCTGACCATGCAGTATGCCGACCGGGCGTGGACGTACCGCAAGAAGGATCTGACCAACATCCTGCTCATGGGCGTGGACTGGGAAGAGCTTGACGAAAGCAACACGGAGCGCTACGCAGGCCAGGCAGACTTTCTTCTGCTGATGACCATCGACCAGAAGAACAAGACCGTGTCCACCATCCAGCTGGATCGTGACACCATGACGGATGTCCGCATCTATGGCCCCTTCGGCAACTACACGGGCACCCAGGAATTGCAAATCTGCTTGTCCCATGCCTACGGCGATTCGGACACGACGAATTGCGAGAACACCGTGTGGGCCGTGAGCAATCTGCTGCAGAACATTCCCATCGATGGTTACATCGCACTGGACATGAGCGCCATCACCATCCTGAACGATACCCTGGGCGGTGTGACGGTAACCTTGGAGGACGACCTGTCCTCCCTGGATCCTGCCATGACCAAGGGCACGACGCTGACCTTGCAGGGCAAGCAGGCGGAATACTTCGCCCGCAGCCGTATGAGCATCGGCGACGGCACCAACTCCAGCCGTATGCGGCGGCAGAGAGAATTCATCCGTTCTGCCGAAGAACTGCTGGCAGAAAAGATCAACAGTGATACCAGCTTTGTGGGTACCATCTTCGACGCACTGGATGGCCACATGACCACCAATGTGGAACGCGGCTGGCTGATTAACAAAGCCTACGTGTGTGCCGAGTACGAGCGTACCGATACCCAAACGCTGGTGGGCGCGCACAGCATCGGCGAGGACGGCTTCATGGAATTCCATGTGGACACCGACGCGCTGAAAGACCTCGTGGCAACAAATTTCTTTGAATAAATTGTACCCTGAATTGGAGGGGGACAACATGATGAAGCGAATTCTCGGCATGGTTCTGGCACTGATGCTCTTAGCATCCAATGCTTTGGCAGTGGTGGAACTGACGGACGCACCCGGCACGCCCACCCAGGATAAGGTGATTTCCATGAGCGCCGCCTGGGAAGACGAGGCAAACACGGCCTACGACCTGACGCCCATATCGGCCAATCAGCTGACCATGGACGTTGTGCAGGACATGTACGACTTCGTGTACGTGCAGGGCAACCGTCCTGTGCGCTGGTTCCCGGAGGAAACGCAAAAGGCCATCGAAGAGATGATCAACGGGGATCCTGATCCACTGAACAGTACGGAATTCATGCTCTTGAATGCGCCGGAAACGGAAGCTGCCTACGATCTGCACGTGACCTTGGACCTGACCATTGCCTATGTGCCCGGTCAATTGACCGTGGTGGTGCTGGGCGTTGGCGATACCATGGACGAGCTGGTATGGACGCCTGTGGAATCCGAAGTGACCGGCATCGGCCGCATTGAGTTCCACATCCCGAAAGACGTGATGGCTACCCTGCAGGGCAAGCAAATCCAGTTGGATGTGCTGACGTCTTCCGGCAACGGTGACGGCGACATCACCGTCACTACCACGGAAATTCCCGTGGAAGTGCCCAGCAAGCAGGCCAGCGACACCAGCCGCATTATTAAGACCGTCATCACCAACGGCGATGCAGATGCCACGACCTTCGAGCTGTTCGTGGTGGCAGATACAATGCCCATCAAGAACGAGATCGCTCTGCTGAAAGCCTTCCTGGACGAAAAGACCCACAACATCATGAGTTGGCTGCCCACGGATGCCCAGAACCGCATTCAGATGCTGCTGGGCATTGATTGCTCGCAGCTCATCGTGTCGGACTATGTGTCCCTGATGACCAAGGACTTCCACCCCACGGACGGCGACGCGGTAGGCACCCTGGCCTTTGCGACGGCTTATCGTCCGGTGCAGGCTGTGATCACCGTGCTGGGCACCCCGAAGGATGACGCGGACAGTAGCGACGGCACCACCATGGAGTGGGCTGTGCAGCCTGCCACCGTGAATGCGGATGGTAGCCTGGACATCGTGTTTGACCAGATGGCGCTTATTGAAATGGGCACCACGGCCGGCGTTCTGC
>CAVBFK010000048.1:0-3128 GCA_963594395.1 Lachnospiraceae bacterium | reverse complement strand
ACGGTGGATGACGGCGGATCGGTTGAAATGGTCGTTGGTGCCATCCAGCCCGCCACCATCAGCGGTACGGCCTATTTGGACAACAACTTCTCCGGCACGCAGGATAACAAGGAGTCGGTGGTTTCCGGCATCGTGCTTCGTTTGATTGATGAAGACGGCAACGAAGTCGCCACCGAGCGCACCAACGCGAAGGGCGTCTACAAGTTTGAAGATGTGGTGCCCGGCCGCTATCGCATTACGGCAACGGCAAAGAAGGGTTACGCCTTCACCAAGACCACGGGCGGAAGCGTGATACTGAACATCTCCGATGGCGAGGGCGAAAGCGATTGGTTTGATGTGGAGCTGGGCGCAACCCTTACCGGCATGGATGCAGGCATGATCCTGCCCGGCACGGTAAGCGGCACCGTGTTCGCAGATGCCAATGACAACGGCCTGCTGGATGCCGGCGAAACCGGTCTCGTAGGCACGGTGGTGCGCCTGATGAGCGAAGAGGGCGAGCAGTTCTCCGCCACCATCGGCGAGGACGGCACGTTCACCTTTGATGCGGTCATGCCCGGCAAGTACTATCTGCGCTATGAGCTGCCTGAAAACGGCGTTATGGCCAGCGTGGTCAACGGCGGCAACACCGTGTCCGGCGACAACGTCGGCGCTTCTGATTGGTTTGACTTTGCAACGGGTGATGACTACAAGGCCTCTTTGGCAGGCGGCGTCATTCTGGGTTCCATCAATGGTCAGACCTTCGCCGACCACGACGGCACCGGTGAGAAGACCACTGGCAAGGAAAACCTCAGCGGCGTGACGCTGACCCTGAAGCCTTCCCGCAGTGATCTGGAAACTGTGATGATTACCACGTCGGCAGATGGTTCCTTCAGCTTTGAGAACCTTCATCCCGATACGTATCAGCTGACGGTAACCTGGCCGGACAACATGGCCATGTCCCGCGTGAGCAATTTGGATCTGCCCCTGCAGCCCGGCTATGCTGAGCAGACTGTGGTGATTGAACTGGCTATGGGCGATCGTTATGACGATCAGCTGTTGGGCGGCGTCGAGCCTGCAACCCTTAGCGGCTATGCATGGCTGGATGAAGACAACAACGGTACTCGCAGTGCCAGCGAGGCTATGGCTTCCGGTGTGAAGATCTCTGTGATCGATGAAACCACCGGTGAAACCTTCGCAACCCTGACGACCAAGGAAGACGGCAGTTTCTCTGTCAGCGGCATGACCCCCGGCAGTTACCGCGTTGAATGCGCCCTGGAAGATGGCCTGACGGCACCGAAGAGCGGCGACAGCACCTTTACGGAATCCAACGGCGTGCTGGTCATGCAGCATGTGCAGCTGACGGAGGGCGGCACGAAGGATGATCTCCTGCTGGGACTGGTGAAGCTGAACACGATCAGCGGCCAGGTTTGGGTGGACCGCGGCGGCGAGTACGAAGCTCTGAGCAGTGCTGTGGTTTCTCTGGCAGATACCCAGGGTAACTCTTATGGCAGTGTCACGACTGCAGAGGACGGCAACTATCAGTTCACCGGCCTTCTGCCCGGCGAATACTATGTCTCCGTTCAGCTGCCCGATGGCTATCTGGTGGTGGAGCCTGACGATGATCGTCTGGCAGACGGCACGCAGATCAGCGTCATGGCGCAGTGCAGCGGCCGCACGGGTCAGAGCGACGTCATTACGGTGAAGATGACCGCATCTTACCAGGATATGAACATCGGCAGTGTGCTGCCCGGCAAGCTGGGCGATCTGTGCTGGCTGGATGAAAACGGCAACGGTCTGCAGGATTACGACGAAAAGGGTCTTGCCAATGTGAAGATTGAGCTTCTGCGTGACGGTGAGGTTGTGCAGGAAGTGACCTCTGACCAGTATGGCTACTGGCAGATGGAAAATGTTTATCCCGCCGCCTACACCCTGCGTGTAACGCCTCCGGCAGAAGTGAAGCCGACCAAGCCTAACACGGTGGTTCCTGCACTCTCTTCGATTCTGGAAGAAACCGACGACACGGTTTGCGTTTCTGAACAGGTGCAGGTGGTCAGCGCGAAGAACAACTTCGAGGCAGATTTGGGCTTTGTTTTGCGGACGAGTGGTGTGTATCCCGAAGGCTTCGGCGTGCAGGATACGCAGGATTGGACGAAGACCATTCTGGGCGAATAATCATGGTTGACGGCAGGAGAGGAGAATAGGATTTCTTCTCTCCTGCATTTTTTCAGAGGAACGGGAAGAAAAAGAACACGTGCTTCGTTGTATGAATGAAGAACGGAAAAGGCGATCGTGCGCCTGGTTGGAGGAGAGATGGCGATGGCAAAGCTCAAGCGCATGCTGGGTCTCGTGCTGGCGGCGATGCTGATGCTGGCAGGATTGCCGGGACGAACGGCAAAGGCATATAGCACATCATTTGGTGTGGTGTACCTGGAAGATAAGGTGAATCTGCGCCAGCAAGCCACCCAATACTCCACCAAAATCGGCAGTTACGAGCGCGGTACGTGGGTTTCCATCAGCGGAGAAAGCGGAAACTGGTACTACGTGACCATGCCTGACGGCAAGACCGGCTACATGAGCAAGAACTATGTGGAGGTTGTAACACCCTCTGTTACAGCGATTGCTAAAGTAACGAACCCGAAATCCAATGCATTCCTGAACCTGCGCTCTTGGCCGAGCTATTCGGCTACGGTGCTGGGCATTTACTATAACACAACGCCTTTGATCATGCTGGATCTTTCCGATGGCTGGTACCATGTTCGCGTGAATGGGCAGGAAGGCTATCTGCGGGAAGAGTACGTCACGGTGATTGGCTCAACCGTTGCTTACAGTGAGCAGTATGCGACCATCGTAACGCCTAACAACAGCGGCTTGAACCTCCGTTCGGGTCCCGGCATGAGCTATGCCAGCTTGGGTATGTACTACGGCGGCAATTATGTGATGGTTCTTCAGGAAGGCAATGGCTGGAGCATGGTCTCCATTGACGGTCAGGTGGGCTATATGAATTCCAACTACCTGAAGGATGGCCTGCTGTCTCCTAGCGAAGTAAAGAAGGCAAGCCAAAGCAGTACGGCCAGCACAGAAACTTCTTCCTCCAACAGTTACGCCATTGTATCCAATCCGCGATCTACACAGCTAATGAATCTGCCGGA